>NZ_JANSJH010000032.1:13939-23002 GCF_047462495.1 Synechococcus sp. H55.2
GCAGGGATCCCTTTTCCTGGAGGGCGGCCAACTGTTGGCCGATGCGCTCGTTGTTTTCCGCCAAAACCAGTACCATGGCCGCGCAGGCCAGATGGACTCCGGCCCGAAATTCCGCCGAAGACTTGTACTGGATCAGCGCCTCGCTATCCCCCTCCCGCGGGCTCAAGATGAGCTGAACCGACTTCTGGGCCAGGTCTTTTAGTTCCCGTTCCGTTAAACCCAGTTGCACCGCTTTTGCCCTCCCTGCTGGCCGACAAACAACCCTCGATCCCGTCCGGATCGCTGCTTTGGTTATCCTACCGCGGAACCTGACCGGATCCCAGGTGAGCGAGCCTTGACAACTCTTGACAGCTCTAGAAGGAGATAGAAAATGCCAGCTAGTATAGGTGCAGCATGCCTTGGCCGGCGGGCCGACAGCCGCTTGGAGAGTTCAAGTCTGTGGGTCGGCGCCGCCCAAAAGGCGTCTGCTTCTTTTGGCATTTGTCTTTGTCCTGCGTTCCGTTCAGAGAGGAAAACTTGTCCGTAGAGCGTCCACTTGACCGCTTTCCCCGCAAGCAGCGTGCAGAGCTGCCGGCCATCAACGAGCGCATCCGCTTCCCCAAAATCCGCCTCATCGATACCGACGGCACCCAGTTGGGGATCATGAGCCCGCGCGAAGCCCTGCGCCTGGCCGAAGAAAAAGACCTAGACCTGGTCTTGGTGAGCGACAAAGCGGATCCCCCCGTCTGCCGCATCATGGACTACGGCAAGTTCAAGTTTGAGAAGGAGAAAAAAGAGCGGGAGGCCCGCAAAAAACAACACACTGCCGAGATCAAGGAAGTGAAGTTTCGCTACAACATCGGCGAGCACGACTACCACGTGCGCCTGCGCAGCGCCCAACAGTTCTTGGGGGATGGAGACAAGGTGAAAGCCACGGTGATGTTTCGCGGTCGCGAGGCCCAGCACGCCGAGTTGGGGGAAGAACTGCTGCAGCGCTTGTTCAAAGACCTAGAAGGCGTAGCGGAAATGCAGCAGCCTCCCCAAAAGGAAGGGCGCAACATCACGATGATCCTCTCCCCGAAAAAATCCACCTGAGGAGGGATCCCGCCATGCCTCTTGCTGTTGGGGATCCCGCGCCGGAGTTCACCTTGCCCGATGCCGAGGGCAACTTGATCAGCTTGAGCCAGTTGCGGGGCCGGCGGGTGGTGCTCTATTTTTACCCGCGGGACAACACCCCCGGCTGCACCCAAGAAGCCTGTGGCTTTCGGGATGCCTACGCCGAGTATCAGGCCCAG
This sequence comes from Synechococcus sp. H55.2, assembly GCF_047462495.1. Lineage (NCBI taxonomy): Bacteria > Bacillati > Cyanobacteriota > Cyanophyceae > Synechococcales > Synechococcaceae > Synechococcus > Synechococcus sp. H55.2. The sequence continues at coordinate 15,214 of NZ_JANSJH010000032.1, forward strand.
GGGATCCACATCTTGGGGGTGAGCGCCGACGATGCCCGTTCCCACCAAAAATTTGCCCAGAAGCTGCAACTGCCTTTTCCGCTGTTGGTGGACGAGGGGGCCAAGGTGGCCACCGCCTACGGCGTCTATGGCCCGAAAAAGTTCATGGGCAAAGTCTATAACGGCATCCACCGCACCACCTTTGTCATCGATCCGGAGGGGAAGATCGAGGCCGTCATCACCAAGGTCAAAGTGGAGACCCACGCGGCGGAGCTGCTCCAGCAGTTGACCGGCTCCTAGTCTCTCCATTGGTGGGTGCAGGGGGAGCAGCCCTGTCGGCAAAGGTGCCGAGATTAGGACAAGAAGAGAGCGGGCAGGGGATATAACGATACAAAGTGCCGGTATGGATTCCCCTGGCGCCGTGTCCCGACGCAGCCGTACCACCAAGTCGATTCACGACAGCTACCAAGTTTTGGGTTTGGCTGGCCAAGGTCAGTATGGGCGCGTGTTTTGCGCCCGGCCCCGCCAAGGGGGGGAGCTGGTGGCCCTCAAGGAGCTGCCGGCGGAGCGTTTCCCCACCCCCAACCTGCTGCGGGAGCTGCGCTACTTGCTGACGTTGAACCACCCCAATATCACCCGCTGCTACGCCCTCGAACATGCCCGCGAGGGGCGGTATTTGGTGTTGGAGTACTGCGAGGGGGGCACCCTGCGGGAGCTGATCGACCAGGTGGAGCGGGGGCTGTGGCTGCCGGTCAAGCAGGTTTTGGGCTTTGTGGATCAGATCTTGGCCGGGCTGGATCATGCCCATCGCCAGGGGGTGATCCACTGCGATGTGAAGCCGGAGAACATTTTGCTCAAGCCCACACCCCAGGGCTGGCAACTGAAGCTGACGGACTTTGGCATCGCCCGCCACCCCCAACCTGCCCCCGGCGAGATCGCCGCCACCGGCTCGCCGGCCTACATGGCGCCAGAGCGGTTCTACGGCCAGTTTGGCCCCGCTTCTGACCTCTACGCGGTGGGGATCATCCTCCTGGAGCTGTTGACGGGTCAGCGGCCCTTTTCCGGCTCCCCCAGCCAGTTGATGCACGCCCACCTCAACCAGCCGTTTGTCTGCCCAGAAGGGATCCCGGCCCCGCTGCAGGAACTGCTGGAGATCACGTTGCGCAAATTGCCCTTGCGGCGGTTTCGCACGGCGGCGCAGATGCGCTCAGCTCTGGCGGTGTTTGCTCAGGAGTGGCAGGAGCCGGCCAGTTGTTGGGTTGGCCCGCACCTGTCCAGGCGATCCCCCCCCGGCCTGCAGGTCTGGGATCTGCCGGATCCGGGTTTTGTGGGCGGTGGCGGGATGGAGTCCCCGCCTGAGCAAAAGTTCTACATCTGCGAGGATCCCAGTGGCTGCCGTTCCCCGCTGCTGTTGCGAGTGACCTCCCAGAAGCTGGAGTGGCTGGAGCTGCAGACCCTTGCCTCAGGAGCGCCGCCTCTGGCCTGTTTCTCCTTGGCCGAACCGTTGCGGCAAGTGCTGCCTTTGCCGAGCTTCCCGGAGGCTTTGGCTTTTTCCAAAAGCAGCCTTTTGCACCTGAGTCCCGCGCGCATCCGTACCCTGCTGAGTTTTGCGGAGGATTGGCAGGCCACCTGGCTGGCAAAGCGGCAGGAGTTGGTCTGGGCCACCGCCCAAGAGCTGGGGGCTGTGCAGTGGCAGCCGACCGGGCCCCAGCCTTTCCCCGATTCCCATCGCTACTTTCGTTGGCCTGGCCCGCAGCCGGCTGGGACGGGATCCCTGCCCCGCTTGCTGGCCCTCTCGGATTATCTGGTTTTGCTGACCGGTGCGGGGCGGCAGTGGGTGCAGATGAGCCTTGTGCCTTATCCCACCGGCTTGCCTTTGCAGCCGGGATCCCAGCCGCTGCGCTATCGCCTACCCCTGGATCCCCAAGGGATGGCGGTCAGCCTGGGGGAACGGCTGCTCTTTGCGGCCCAGCAGGGTTGCTGCCCCTACCTCGACTCGGTACAGGTGAATCCGCTGCGGGTGCGCCGCTGGTTTTTGAGAGGGTGGCCTGTCCAGATGGTCCAAGCCCCTTGGGGTCTGCTGCTGCTGTGTCGGGAGGGAGAAGAGTTCTCGTCCCTCTGGCTGTACGGCGAAGGGGGGGATCCCTTGGCCCAGGTGGCCGTGCCCGTCGGATCTGAAGTGTTGCAGGTGGGGCAAAAGGGGCTGGTCTGGCTGCAGGTGCTGACAGCCGGGCAGTCACAGCGCTTCCAGCTTTGGCAATTGGATCTCAACCAGTTGCCTGTGGATGGCCATACTGCCGAGGTGATCCCCTTGGAGTGAACGACTCCCGACACTCATCTTCGTTGAGTAAACACAATTCACCAATACAGTGCCGGGCTTCCCGCCGATTAAGCTAAAGACAGGACAGCCAACCCGGCACAAGGAAAATTCTTAAAAAAATTCTTGAGGTCGTCTTTTAGATCGTATTTTGGCCTCGGCCTGCCCAACTCCCGACGGTAGTGAGTTTTGTATTGCGCTGATCGTGTTGATGTTGTTGTGGAGGACGTCTTGCCATGGGTCAACATCTGCCAGAACCCTCTGCCCTGGGGGAGGATCCCAGCTTGTTGGTGGAGCGGCTGCGACGCAAAGAGGGCCGTTGGCTGGATTGGGCCAAGGCCTGCCAAAGCTTGCAGCAACAGAAAATGACTCCCCAGGCCATCTTTGAGGCGACTGGGCTTGAGCCCGCCCAGCAAAATCAGATCATCGTCGCCGCCCAGGTTTACGAGGGGATGGCCAAAGCCGGCGCCAGCCCGGCGGTTCTGGAGCATTTTGCCCACCGAGGCAGCGATATCCTCTACGAGCTGCGCATCCTCTCGCCACAGGATCGGGTTCGGGTGGCGGAATTCGTCCTCAACCGCCATTTGAATGTCGATGAAGCTCATGAGATCGCCCGTGCCGTGAAAAATTACGCCCAACTGCAACGGCTTCCGGACGGGTTTACGGATCACCCCGGCGATGCGGTGGCCTATCAAGCCTGGAGAACGGCCCAGCAAACCCGCGATCTGCAGGAGCGCACTCGGGCTATCGGTCGAGCGTTTCGGTATGTCCATAGCGATACAGCCCGCCAGCAGGTGGAGCAGCTCCTATCCACGGTTGCTGCCAGCTCCCGACCCCAACGCAGCGTTTTGCCCAAGCTGTCTGTGTTTCGCCTGGAAGAAGATCTGCCGCGCCTGCTGCCGGTGGCCGGATCCCTGCCCCTGGCGACCGACATCTGGGAACAGATCCCTGCCGGCGAGCCCCAAGGGCCTTTTGGCTGGGTCACCAGCCCGGCGGAGCAGACTTGGATGGCCTTGCCCGCTTGGCCGGTGATGCAAAAGGCCGGGGATCCGGTCGTCCTACCAGTAGAAAACGGGCTGCTGGGATCCCTGTTGGGCTTGCCGGTAGCCCCTGAGGAAGAACGGGATCCGGTCTTGCTGGTGGTGGATCGCGCTGTTCGGGTTTGGGAAGGAACGGCGGGATTTTTCCTGCTGGATCGGGCTGGACTGGTGGCAGTGGAGTGGATTGAGGATTCACCCTCCTCTCCCCTGTTGGGCCAGGTGCTGCTGGCCGTGCGCCCACCGCGGGTTTTCGATGAGGAGCTGGCTCAGGATCCCTGGCAGTTGGAAGAATAGGCCATCGCAGTGGCCTAGTTGAGCAGAGCCAAGTTATCCCGATGCACAGCGGTATCGACCCCCTCGTAGCCCAGAATGTGAGGGATCTCGGCAGTTTTTTTGCCCTTGATCTGCCGCAGTTCTGCGGCGCTGTAGTTCACCAGACCCCGTGCCACCTCCTGACCGCTGGGATCGCACAGGCGCACGGCGGCCCCCGCCTCAAATTCCCCAGAAACGGCCGTGATCCCTGCCGGCAGCAGCGAACGTCCTTGCTGGCACACCGCCCGTACCGCCCCCTCATCCAAAGTCAAAGATCCCTCGGGGATGAGGCCATAGGCAATCCATCGCTTGCGGGCGCTGGCGGGCTGGGGAGCCGGATCAAAGCGGGTGCCGATGGCCTCGCCGGCCAGAATGGCCGGGATCTGCTCAGGCCGTTTGCCGTTGGTGATCACCACCGTGACGCCTGCGGCTGTAGCAATTTGAGCAGCGGTTAGCTTGGTGGCCATGCCGCCGGTGCCCCAGCCGCTTTTTCCCTGGGCTTCGGCCTTCACCTGGAGAGGGATCCCGGGCAACACCCGCTCGATGGGCTCAGCAGACGGATCCCGGTTGGGGTCAGCCGAATAGAGCTTGTCCACATCGGTGAGCAAGATGAGCCACTTGGCCTGCACCATGCTGGCCACCAACGCCGAAAGCGAGTCGTTGTCGCCGAATTTCAGCTCCTCCACTGCCACGGTGTCGTTTTCGTTGACGATGGGGATAACCCCCATCTGCAGCAGTTGGGCAAACGTGCGATTGGCGTTCACGTAGCGGCTGCGCTCCACCAGATCGCCGCGGGTGAGCAAAACTTGGGCAATCGGCTGGTTGAGAGCCGAGAAGAGGTCATCGTAAAGGCGGATCAGCCGTCCCTGCCCCACCGCAGCCACCGCCTGCTTTTCGGCAATGGCCGTCGGTCGTTGCCGCCAGCCCAGGCGAGCACAACCTACCCCCACCGCTCCGGAGGAGACCAAGATCACCGCGTACCCCTGCCTGCGCAAGTGGGTTAGTACCTCCACCAGCGGCCCCAGCACCGAAAGGCGCAACAGGCCGGTTTGCGTGTCCGTCAGGCTGGAGGTGCCGATCTTCACCACCACCGTCACGTCTGTTGTTGCCATCCCCCTCCTCAACCCATCCCTATCTCACCATAGCGGAGGGCCATCGCTTGCCCTCAGAGTCACCACAGGCGAGAATAAAAACAGTCGAGAAAGCCATCCTCAAGCTCATCTTTCTGTCTGCCTGTGAATCCTGTTCGCACCCTCGCCGCCACCAAAGCGACCTTTTTCAGCGCCTACCCTCGCCCGATCAACGCCGTCTATCGGCGGGTGGTGGAAGAGTTGCTGGTGGAGCTGCACCTGACCACCGTCAACAGTGCCTTCACCTACGACCCGTTTTTTGCTTTGGGGCTGGTCACCCTCTACGACGGGCTGATGGAAGCTTACCACCCCCCTGAACAGCGAGAGGCCATTTTCAACGCCCTCTGTAAGGCTCTCCACCTCAAGCCGGAGGTGTTGCGCAAGAATGCCTGCGATCTGCTCGAGTTGATGCGCAGCGGGGATCCACGCCAAAGACTGGATCTCCTTTGTCTCAAACCGGGGGCGGAAGATGTGGGCGGGTTGAAAGCCATTTTGGAGCGCATGACCCAGCCTCCCTATGCCTACAGCCGGGTTTTGGCGGTTGGCCTTTACACAGCCTATGAAGTTGTAGCCAAGTCCCTTTTCAAAGAACCGGAAGAGCGCACCCGTCGCTTTTTGGAGGATGTGGTGGGCAAGCTGCCCTTCTCGGCAGAGCGGGTGAAAAAAGATCTGGAGCTCTACCGCAGCAGCTTGGATCGCATGAAGCAGGCGCGGGCCATTGTCGAAGAAATGGTGAAAGCCGCCCGACGCCAGCAGGAACGTCGCCAATCGACCGCCTCTTTGCCCGAGACTTCCGTTGCCGATCCCAAAGAACCCAGCAGCTAAGCCAAGTAGCCAGCCCAGGCTTCCACCACCTCGGGGGAACCGTACCAGCGCCGCCCACCTCGACCCGAATGGTAACAGTTGGGCAGGGTTAGGTTGACAGCCCCCTGTAAGTGGGCAGCCTGGATGGGGGTAATGCCGTCGCCCCACAGCTCTCCTTGGCCGGCGGTGAGCCAATAGCTGTTGTAGGCCAGCCAAGCCAGATAATGCTCTTGCCGCCACAGGGATCCCAGCTTCAACCTCTGCCCTTGGATGGCCTTGCCCGCCACACACACGTATTTGATCTGCGGCCAAAAGGCCCCCGGATAGTGGGTGTTGACAAAGTCCAAATTGCGCCTTGTCCAGCGCTCGCGGCTGGTGTGAGGGGATCCGAGGCTGATCAAGGTCGAGACGTGCTCCCGCCCCTGCCACACCTGTCCCCCATAGGGCACGGATCCCAGGTAGATGCGGGCAATCCAGCCGCCGGCGGAGTGGGCCACCAGGTTAACCCGCTCAACCCCAAACTCGGCCTGGGTGCGCCGAATGGTGGCCTGCAGAGCCCGTAAGATGGGCGTGACGGGCCTTCCCCCCAGTGTGGGAAACCAACTGCGCACCTGCAACGGCACCACCCGCGCCGCATAGCCGCGGGCCTCCAGCGCTTGGCGCAAAGGCTCGTATTCCGCCGCGCCCGCCAGATAACCGGGCAGGATCACCAGGGGAGCCATGGGCTAGCGGGGATACCAAAACATGCCTTTGATCCCCTCGGGGTCGGGGGTAAAGCCCAGCCGTTCGTAAAAGCTGACCACCCCCTGATCGGCAAAAAGGGTGATGTTGCTGATGTCTTGGGCGCGCAGCTCGTGGATTACCTTTTCCATCAGCCGCCTGCCCAGACCCCTGCCCTGGAAATCGGGATGCACCACCACATCCCAGATGGTGGCATTGAAGGCATGGTCAGATGTCGCGCGGGCAAAGCCGATGAGGCGACGATAGCTGCCCCGCTGCAGCCACATCGACACCACCAAGAAGCTGTGCTGCAGGGCTTTTTTCACTTTGTGCATGGGGCGACGCGACCAACCCACTGCATCGCAGAGTTCCTCCAGCTCGTACAGATCCAAGTTGGGATCCAAGCTGAAGAGGATAGTCTCCCCTCGGACCACTACTGTTTCCTGGCGACGGTCGGCCTTGGCTGTTTGCGCCGGCTCTTTGGTTGTAGCAGCCCCTGTTGACCCGAACAGGCCCTTCCAAAAGCTCATGTGAATCGCTGCGGAGTGAAAGCCCACCGCTGGGTTTGGGTGAGCGTGTCCCCAGTATAGCCAGGATCGGCAGCGAAAATGGCCGATCTGCCTAGGTGCTTCCGCGCAGGTTTGGGACGAGCCTTTGTTGGAGACTGAGAATGGAAAGTCTGGGCAAACCTATGGCTCCTCCCGGCACTGGCACCCTCGTCAATGCCCTGGCCATCCTGGTGGGCAGCGGCCTCGGCTGGGGCATGGGCAGCCGCCTGCCCGAACGCATGAGCCAAACCCTCTTGCAAGCGATGGGAGCCCTGGTGTTGGTCTTGGGGATCCAAATGGCTCTGACCCTCAGCAGTGCCGCCCAAACGCTAACGGTTTTGGTGGCCCTGGTGTCAGGAGCGGTGCTGGGGGAGTGGATCGACATCGAGGCCGCCTTCGAGCGGGTTGGCCAGGCCCTGGAGAAGCAGGTAAGCCGCCGGCTGGGTCCCAGCCCCATTACCCGCGCCTTTGTTGCCACCAGCATTCTGTTTGTGGTCGGCCCCATGACGTTGCTGGGATCCATCCGGGATGGCTTAGGGGATCCCTCGCTGTTGTTGGTGAAAGCGGCGTTGGATGGGATCGCCACCCTCGCCTTCGCCGCCAGCCTGGGCTGGGGCACCCTATTTTCGGCGCTGCCGGTGCTCTTGGTGCAGGGGGGAGTGGCCTTGTTGGCGCGGCAGTTGCAGCCGCTGTTGCGCCCAGACCTGATGGCGGCCCTAGAGGCCACCGGTGGGATCCTGATCTTGAGCATTGGCCTGAACCTGCTCGGCCTGGCCCGCCTGCGGGTGGCCAACCTGCTACCGGCTCTGTTGATCGTGGAGCTGCTGGTGGGGTTTTTCCCCGTTTGGGATCTCCGTTTCTAGTTTTCCCGGTCGGCGCTATTCCTACGCAACGCTGTCGCGAACGCGCCGCTCTAACTCCCCTCTCCCTGAGGGAGAG
>NZ_JANSJH010000033.1:0-2898 GCF_047462495.1 Synechococcus sp. H55.2
CTCCCTTTGGGAGAGGGGCCGGGGGTGAGGGTGGGAGAGGGGCCGGGGGTGAGGGAGCTGTCTCAAGCTAGCCTGGAACGACCATATCTCGACCAGAAGTGAGAAGAAAAAGCCCAACCAAGTAGCGCCAGATCCTTGCCGAGAATCCTTCCTTTGCCGGCAAAAGTGCAAACTCCGCTAGATTGAAAACCCCAAGCTGACTGGCCGGCCTAGGAGGGACAGAGCTACGCCCATTGATACGCCAACAAACAACGGCTAGCAACAGGCTGGCCTTGAGAATGGGATCCCACCTCGCAAGGGCCAAAGAAACGGCTACAGTAACCTGGAAAGCGTTCCGCTCCGGTTTGCCATGACTCAGCAACTGACTCTCGACGGACTGGGATCTGGATCGGGTAGGGGATCCCGTTCAGGGCGGGTGATCGCTACCGATTTGCAGGGGGAGATGCAACGCTCCTACCTGGAATACGCCATGAGCGTGATCGTGGGGCGGGCCTTGCCGGATGTGCGGGATGGCCTCAAGCCGGTGCATCGCCGCATCCTCTACGCCATGCACGAGCTGGGCCTGACCCCGGATCGCCCCTACCGCAAGTGTGCGCGGGTGGTGGGGGACGTGCTGGGTAAATATCACCCCCACGGGGATCAGGCGGTCTATGACGCGCTGGTGCGCATGGCGCAAGACTTTTCCAGCCGCTACCCCCTGGTGGCGGGGCACGGCAACTTCGGCTCGGTGGACGACGATCCGCCGGCGGCCATGCGCTACACCGAGTGTCGGCTGGCGGAGCTGAGCCACACGGCCCTTCTGCAGGGGATCTCCGAAGAAATTGTGGACTTTATGCCCAATTTCGACGGATCCCAGGCGGAGCCCACCGTTCTACCGGCCCGCCTGCCCATCCTGCTCCTCAACGGCTCTGCCGGCATTGCCGTGGGCATGGCCACCAACATCCCGCCCCACAACCTGGGAGAAGTCGTGGACGGCCTGCTGGCTTTGATCGACCATCCCGATCTCAGCCCTGAAGAGCTGTTGCGCTGGATCCCAGGGCCGGACTTTCCCACCGGCGGCCAAATCGTTGATAGCCAAGGGATCGGCGAGGCCTACCTCAGCGGGCGCGGCTCCATCACCCTGCGGGGAGTGGCCCGCTTTGAGGAGATCCAGCCGGGCAGAGGACGCCACCGCCGGCCCGCCCTGGTTATCACCGAGTTTCCCTACCAGGTGAACAAAGCCGCCTGGCTCGAGAAGGTGGCAGAGTTGGTCGCCCAAGACCGCCTCAGCGGCATTGCCGACTTGCGGGATGAGTCGGATCGCAGCGGCATTCGCGTGGTGGTGGAGCTGAAGCGGGAGGCCAACCCGCAGGCAGTTCTGCAGCAGTTGTACAAGCTCACCCCCCTGCAGAACACCTTCGGGGTAATCCTGTTGGCCCTGGTGGAGGGAAAACCCCAGCAGCTCAGCTTGAAGCAGATTTTGCAGCACTTTTTGCAATTCCGCGAGGCCACTCTCAACCGGATGTTTCGCGCCGAACTGCAGCGGGTACAGCGCAAAGCGGAAGAGGTGGCGGGGATGGTGCTGGCCCTGGCCGATCTGGAGGGGGTGATCGACCTGCTGCGGCAAGCCCCCGATAGCGCCACGGCCAAAGCCCAACTGCAAACTCGCCTGGGCTGCACCCCCCAACAGGCGGAGACAATCTTGGCCATGCCCCTGCGCCGCCTGACAACCTTGGAGCGGGAGCGCCTGCACCAGGAGCAGGCCGAGCTGCAGGCCCGCATCCTCGAATTGCAGGGGCTGCTGGAAGATCGCCGCAAGCTCTTGAATTACCTGAAAAAAGAGCTGCGCCACTTGAAGAAAACTTTTGCCGACCGGCGCCGTACCCAGATCCTTTCGGAAGCCGAGCTGGAGGCAGAACAGGCCCAGATCCCCAGTGGCAAAGTCGGCGAAGACACCCGCTTCCTGCTGCAACTTACCCGCAAAGGCTACGTGCGCCGCCTGCCTCTGCCTGGGCCTCGCTCCCGCAGCAATCCGGCGCAACGGGAATTGGGAGAAGATGTTCTGGTCGGCCTGGAATGCGTGACCCCAGAGCAGGAAATCTTGGTGCTCACCGCCAGCGGCAAAGCTTTCACCGTGCCCAGCGAAGGGATCCCCCTCAGCACCGGCTCCTCGCGGGGGGTACCTCTGGTCACCCTTCTCCCCAGTCCCGAACCCATCGTTGCCACCTTCCCGTTGGATCCCGTTCGCGTCAGCGGTGCGGAGCACTCTCCCGGCGAGGCCACTTTGGTGGTGCTCAGCCGGCAGGGGCGGATCAAGCGGGTGGCCCTGGCGGAGCTGACGGGCCTTAGCCAACGGGGATCCACCGTCCTGAAACTCAAAGAAGGGGACGAGCTGGGCTGGGCGGCCCTTTGGCATCCCGGCCACCAAGGCTACAGCGTTGTCCTCGCCACCTCCGCCGGGCGGGTGCTGCGGCTGGATGCCGAACAGATCCCCTTGATGGGTCGGGCAGCTATGGGATCCCTAGCCCTACGTTTGGGGCGCACAGAACAGATCGCCGGTATGGCGTTGCTGCCCCCGCAAGGGATCCTGATTTTGGCCAGTCGGTCGGGCTATCTGAAGCGGCTGCCTCTGGGCGAGATACCCATCCTGGAGCAGGGTAAAGTGGGCGTGTCAGCCTTTCACTTCTCCAACAAAGGGGATGGCTTGGTGGGCTTGGTGGGTTTCCCCCCCGATCTGGCGGCGCACCCCCATCTGCAAGTCGATGTGATCACGGAGTCCGAACGGGTACACTCCTTCTCTCCTGAGGAAATTCCCCTGCAAGGCCGGTCCGGCGGCGGCTCCCTGTTGGTCAAGGGGGAGCAGGTTAGGGAGTTGCGCCTGTTTTGGCCCCAGCCGGAGGGCGGGATTGGATAGCTCTG
>NZ_JANSJH010000033.1:2998-22841 GCF_047462495.1 Synechococcus sp. H55.2
AGCGTTCGGGGAAGGCAGAAGTCTGGGTTGCTAGGACAGAGAGCCATCCCCAGGCGAGGCAGAATCAGGCGGCTGGGAGCCGGGATCCGGCGCTTCGGGGTGGCGGACAGGCTTGGGAAGGGTGCCGCCCGACTTGAGAACCAGGCAGCGCACGGTTTGGTGCAGTTCCTCCAGCAAAATGCCGATGGCGGAGCGGAAGTCGCGGTGGTCATCCCGCATTTGCTCCAGAATGGCGCGGATGACTTCCTTACAGTCCTTCAGGATGTGCTGCTGCTGGGCGATGATCTGCACCAGTTCGCTTTGTTCCTTGAGCAAATCCCGCAGACAAGAGCGCAGCTCGTCCACCTGGCTTTGCCAAAAGGCTTGCCCCTCCCGCAACTCCATCACGCTGGTGCGCAAGTCGGCCGTGGCATCGCGCAGGGCTTCGCTGTGGCGGCGCTCGGCCTCCAGTTGTCGCTGCTGTTCTTGCTGCTGTTGGCGTAGCTCAGAGTTGGCCTGTAAGTTAGCCTCCGCTGCCCTGAGCAATTGAGCCAACCGAGCCTCGGTAACCGCCCCCGGCAACGGAGCTCGACCTCGGCCAACTCGCCTGCGGAAGTACTTCACAGTCGCTGCATCCTACCCGCAACTCGCTACTTCACACCCGAAGACACCCGCCCAAGAAGAACTCGTCCGTCGAGCTCTACCCTAGCCGTTTCCCGGGTTCATCTAATCATAGCCACAATACCGGGTGCCGAATACGGAAACTCCAAAGGCGGGGTTGCCCCTCTCCAGGGATCCCGGAAATCCTTCTAGGATGGAAAAAGTTTGCAGGAAAGAAAGCCATGCCTTCACTTGCCAATCAGGTGGTGCTGATCACCGGAGCCTCTGCCGGCATTGGAGAGGCCGTTGCCCTGGAAGCGGCCAAACGCGGGGCCCGCTTGGTGCTGGCGGCCCGCCGAGAGGGGCTGCTACAAAACGTCAAGGACTTGGTGGAGAAGCAGGGGACAGAAGCGCTGGTGGTGCCCACCGACATGGCCGATACGGCCCAGGTGGAGGCGCTGGCCCAAAAGGCTCTGGATCGCTTTGGCCGGGTGGATATCCTGGTGAACAACGCCGGCTATGGCCAGATGGGGCCGGTGGAAGAGGTGGATGTGGCGGCGATGCGACGCCAGTTCGAGGTCAACGTGTTTGGCCTGCACGCCCTCACCCGCGCCCTCTTGCCCCAAATGCGGGAACGAGGCAGCGGCCGCATCCTCAACCTCAGCTCGGTGGCCGGCCAGATCTCGATGCCTTTCAGTGGGGTTTACAACGCCACTAAGTTTGCCGTGGAGGCCCTCAGCGACGCCCTGCGGGTGGAAGTGGCCCCCTTCGGCATCAAGGTTATCTTGATCGAGCCGGGGCCGGTGGCCACCGAGTTTGGCCGCGTGGCTGAAGAGACCTTTGCTGCTGTTGTCAACCCAAATGGCCCCTACAAGGCGATCTTGGACAAAACTGCCGATCTGGCCAGCTCGTTCAACAAAATGGCCTGGCCGGTGGAGAAGGTGGTGGAGCCGATCCTGAGAGCCATGACGGATCCCCACCCTTCCGACCGCTACACTGCTTTCACCGGCGGCAAGGTGGCGCTGGGGCTGATGCGGCTGCTGCCCGCCGCTCTGGCCGACCAAATGTGGCGGCGGGTCTATGGGCTGGATCGGCTGGGATCCTCCGGCTCGGCCTAGTTGCAGGGGATCATCCCACTCCGGCAGGGATCCCCATCAGCAAGATCTCAAGTTCATTGGAGTTGGAGATCTCATCGAGGCCAGGGCAGGGTTGTGTCTTCCAGGATGGACAGGTTAAGTTTGTTAAAGGACTTTTAATCACCGGGTGTTCCTCTTCCTTATGAACAAGCCTCTATCTGCCCAGCGCTGGTTGATCGCCCTTGTGCTGGGCCTTTGTCTCTGGCAGGGATCTGGTCTGGTTCCTGCCCACGCTGCCCTGGCCTCTGCCCTCACCTACGATCGCTTTTTGCGCTACGTCGAGGAGGGGCGGGTTACCGATGTGCGCCTCACGGACAACAACCTGGTTGCCGAAGTTACAGCTGTCGATCCGCAGACACAGCATTCCACCCGCTACCGAGTGAACCTGCTGCCCAACACCGTGCCGCAACTGGTGGATCGCCTCACCGAGCAGGGGATCGAGGTGGCCGTGGTGCCCACCCGCGACGGCAGCGCCTTCTGGGCGATTTTGGGCAACCTGATCATCCCGGTGCTGCTGTTGGGGGGGCTGTTCTTGTTCCTGCGGCGCGCCGGTGGGGGAGCGGGCGGCCCCGGGCAGGCGATGAACTTCGGCAAGTCGCGGGCCCGCTTCCAGATGGAAGCCAAAACCGGTGTTAAGTTCGACGATGTGGCCGGGATCGAAGAGGCCAAAGAAGAGCTGCAAGAGGTGGTTACCTTTCTGAAGAAGCCGGAGCGCTTCACCGCGGTGGGGGCCAAGATCCCCAAAGGCGTGTTGCTGGTGGGGCCGCCGGGGACGGGTAAAACCCTCTTGGCCAAAGCCATTGCTGGCGAGGCAGGGGTGCCCTTTTTCAGCCTTTCCGGCTCTGAGTTTGTGGAGATGTTTGTCGGGGTGGGGGCCTCTCGCGTGCGGGATCTCTTCAAGAAGGCCAAGGAGAATGCTCCCTGTATCATCTTCATCGACGAGATCGACGCGGTGGGCCGACAGCGGGGGGCCGGCATCGGCGGTGGCAACGACGAACGCGAGCAAACCCTGAACCAGTTGCTCACGGAGATGGACGGCTTTGAGGGCAACACCGGCATCATCGTGATTGCGGCCACCAACCGCCCGGATGTGTTGGATGCGGCTCTCCTGCGTCCGGGGCGGTTTGACCGCCAGGTTACGGTGGATCGGCCCACCTTTAAGGGGCGCTACGAGATCTTGCGCGTGCATGCCCGCAACAAAAAGTTGGCAGAAGAGGTCAGCCTGGAGGCCATTGCCCGCCGCACTCCCGGCTTTGCTGGTGCGGATCTGGCCAACCTGCTCAATGAGGCAGCCATTTTGGCGGCCCGCCGTCAGCGCATGGCCATCACCAACCAAGACATCGACGATGCCATCGACCGCATCACCATCGGCCTGACCAAGCCGCCGCTATTGGACGGCAAGAGCAAGCGCCTGATCGCTTACCACGAGTGCGGCCATGCTCTGCTGATGACGCTGCTGCCCCATGCGGATCCCTTGAACAAGGTGACGATTATTCCTCGTTCCGGCGGCGCGGGTGGCTTTGCCCAGCAACTGCCTAACGAAGAGCAGATCGACTCCGGCATGTACAGCCGCGCTTGGCTGTTGGATCGGGTGGTTGTGGGCTTTGGCGGTCGGGCGGCTGAGGAGATCGTTTTCGGCTACTCGGAAGTGACCACCGGAGCCAGCAACGACCTGCAGCAGAACACGAATCTGGTGCGGCAGATGGTGACCCGCTTTGGCATGTCCGAGCTGGGGCCGCTGATGTTGGATCCGCCCAACAACGAGGTATTCTTGGGCGGCGGCTGGATGAACCGCGTCGAGTACTCCGAGGACGTGGCCGCCAAGATCGACCGCCAGGTGCGGCAGATCCTGGAGAGCTGCTACCAGAAAGCCAAGCAAATTTTGTTGGAACACCGCGTTCTGCTGGATCGCCTGGCCGATACTTTGGTAGAGCGGGAGACGTTGGATGGGGACGAGTTCCGGGCGATTGTCTCAGAGTATGTGCCCATCCCAGAGAAGGTCGGCTTGCCCAGTCCAAAGTTGATCTGAGGGATCCTCTCTAGATGGTTGGTCTGGGGTGTTGCATGGATTAACTTGGGAGGGCGGTTGTTGGGGGTTGGGTCCCGGCGGCTGCCCTCTTTGCCTTGCGGGTTGTGGGTTGCGTTGGGCTGTCTCATGCTCTCTGCTTTGCCGGTTCACCTCTACCGCTGCCTGAGCTGTGGTCAAGACGGGCTGAACCTGTCACCGGGACGTGAGCCGGGATCCGCGGCGGATCGGGTTTACTGTCCCAGTTGCGGGCAAATTTACCCCATCACCGCCTTTGGAGCGGTGGATTTTTTGGCCACCTTGCCGGACTGGCCGCTCACTCCCGCTCAGGCCATTGCCCATCTGCCCGGGTTTGCCTGGGGCTACGATCGCCTCTGGCGGCCTTGGGCACTGTCGCTGTTGTCGGGAGAGAGCTTCGGCAGCGAGCGGGAAGGCCAATTGCTGGCGGAACTGGTGGGCGAGGCGGATCCCGTCTTGGACTTGGGCACGGCAGGGGGGTACTGGAGCCGCTTGCTCCTGGCCAGGGATCCGCAGCGGACGGTGATCGGCTTGGACAATGCGGCAGGGGTATTGGCCGAGGCAGCCCAACAGGCGCAGCCCCACTGGCAGCGCTACAGCCTGGTGCGGGCCCGAGCCGAACAGCTTCCCCTCGCCTCTGGAACGTTTGGGGCGGTGATCAGCGGCGCCACCCTGAACGAAGTGCCTTTGCATCCCTGTCTGCGGGAAGTTGCCCGTGTTTTGCAACCGGGAGGGGTGTTTGTCTCGATGCACAGCCAGCAGGTGCAGGGATGGGGGCAGATGGTGCAGCGGTGGTTGGAAGCAAGCGGCCTTCGGTTTTTCTCAGAAACCCAGTTGCGTGAGCACTTTCAGCAGGTGGGGTTGCACCTGGAGCGCTATCTCAGCCTGGGTTGGGTGGCCTTTGTGCGGGCGCTGCGCTCCTAACCGGCCATGTAGATCCCTTGCCGCTCTATCCCTTTTTTATAGCAAGCAGTTATGGAATAGCTTGCTGGTTGATCTCTAGCTCCCCTCTCCCACAAAGGAGAGGGGCTGGGGGTGAGGGCGTCTCAATCTTGTTTGAAACGACTGTGATTTCTCACACCTATAAGCTTTGCAACCAGGCTTCCAGGGCGCGGATGGGGGCCGGATCCCGGTAGACGCGCTCCTGGCGGGCTTTTACCTGCTGGCCCATCTGTTCGCGCCAGCGGTCATCCAGGCCCAGCCGCACGGCAATCTGGACATACTCATCTAGGTTAGAGGCGATGGTTGCGTGGATCCCCATCTGCTGCAGAATGGCGTAGGTGTGGCGACCCCGCATCAGGGATCCCGGCAGCGTGACGATGGGCAGCCCGTGGGGCAGGGCTTCCAGGGTGGTGTTGCCGCCAGACCAGCCAATGCTGTCCAGGTAAACATCTCCCAGGGCGTTGTAGGCGGCATATTGGGCGGGGGAGAGTTCCGGCAGCAGCAGCACATAGTCTTCCGCGGCCAGGCCGTAGGCGCGGAAGGCCCGCTGCAGCCGTTGCCAAAAGCGCTGGCGGATCCCTTGGGAGAGGCGGCCCCGCAAAAACAGGAATTGACACCGCCCCACCTCCCGAGCAATGCGGGGGAAGACCTCGTCGTACAGGGGCAGGTACTTAAACAGAGATTGGGCGCAGAGGTAGAGCACCCTATCGGGATCCATACCCCAGGCTGGCCAGTCCACAGGGGCGGGGTCAATAGCCAGAGGAATGTAGTAGGTGCCGATGCCGGGCAGGGGCAGGAGCTGCTCGGTGTAGTGGCCGGTCCCATCCGACGGCTCCATCAGTTCGCTGCTGATGAAAACGTCCAGCGTCGGCAGGCCAGAGGTTTGCGGATGTCCCCAGGCCATGGCCTGCACAGGGGCCAAACGCAAGGCGGCCAACTGGGCGCAGACGGGATCGATGCCCACTTCCGGGTAGAGGAGCACGTCCAGTTGCGCCTCTCGAATGATCGCCTGCCACTCCGCCAAGCTGCGGGATCCGGCTATAAACTGCTCAAAACGCGGTGGCAGGGAGCGCGTAATCTCGTCTTGGACGGCCGAGGTGTGGAAGCCGTAGAGGGCCACTTGGGAGCGATCCAAAGCTTCTACCCAGCCGTGGGTCAGGATCTTCCAAACAGAGTGATCCCGGAACAGGCCGGAGACGATGCCCACCCGCAGCCGCCCAGGACGGCGCCGCAGGAGAACGGGGGGCTGGGGGTGGCGGGCCGCCATCACCTCCCCCACCAGGGATCCGTACAGGTGCTGCAGCTCGCGGTCGTTCTGGCCCTGGTAGGGCAAAAAGAAGGGTTGGACGGAGCCAACACCAGCAGCCGCCCGCTCCAGGGTTTTGGGATCCCGCGGCAGTTGTGCCCAGCGGGCCCTGACCTTTTCCAGGGCCTGGCGGTAGCGCTCCCGGGCAACTGGGATCTGCTCAGAGGTGTCGTAGAGCAGGGGCAACTGGCTGACACACCAGCCCAGGGCCGCCGCCAAATCGGCCGGATCGGCTTGCCAGAGGCGGTAGAACAGCTCGGCAGCTTCCTCCTCCCGGCCACAATCCCGCAACAGGATGGCCAGCGTATAGGCGGCATCGGCAAAGTCTGGCTGCAACTCCAGAGCCTGCCTCAGCGGCACCAGGGCCGCCTCCAACTCCCCCTGCTGCCGCAGCACCAGTCCCAACTGGTACAGAACTTCCGGATCCGGTCCCCCCTGCTCCAAGGCCTGCTGGAGGTGGGCTTTTGCCTCCCCCAGCCGCCCCGCCTGCTTGAGAACAATGCCCAAATTCAAGTGGGCGTCGGGAAACCACGGCTGCTGCGCCAAGGCCTGCTGCATCAGGGCAATGGCTTCTTCCAGGGATCCCTGCTGCTGCCGACAGACCCCCAAGAGGTGCAGCGCCTCCGGGTGGGCGGGCTGGGCTTGCAACACCTGTTGGTAGAGGGAGATGGCCTCCTGCAGTTGCCCCGCCTGGTGATGGTGGACAGCCTGAAGCAGCAGGCGCTGCAGGTGCTTCTCTCTATTATCTCGGCTGGGACCAAAGCCCTTTCCCGGCGGCGACATCAAGCTTCCCAGACTTTAGCCGTTGGGGAGGTTGAGGAAGCCCGCCAAGGCCGGGGCAATGGGCAGCAGGGTCATCACCATCAAAAAGAGGGCCAGCAGCGCCAAGGCATCCCGTTGGCCGTCGGTCTCGGTAATCTCATCCTGCGGCGGACGCTCCGGCTCGCGGGCAATAAAGAGAATCAGCAGCGCCCAGTAGAGAGCCAAAACGTTACTGATGGCCGCCACCGCCAGGGCAATCAGGGTAATCACTGTGGCACGTGCCGCCGTCTTGCGCCCGTACACCGCCTGCACGATCCGCCCGCCGTCCAACTGCCCTGCCGGCAAAAGGCTCAAGGCGGTGATGGCCAGGCCAATCCAGCCCACGGCCACGAAGGGGTGAATGGGCACCAGCTCCGCCTGCAACTGGGATCCCAGCACCAGCCGCGCCAGCGTGCCCACCAGGATGGAACTACGGAAGATCTCCGTGGGCACGTATAGGCCACCGGAGCCGGAGAGCTTCAGGCCAACCAGCAGCACCACCAAGGAAAGGAGACCCCCCGCCGCCGGGCCGGCAAAGGCAATGTCAAACAGGGCCTTGCGGTTGGGCACCGGCGACTGGATGCGGTTTAGGGATCCCAGCGTGCCGATCCCCAAACTGGGAATAACAAAAGCTGGGCTGAGGCGTACGCCGTACTTGCCGGCCATCCAGCGGTGTCCGGTCTCGTGCACCAGCAAAATGGCAAAGATCCCCGCCGCCACCGGCAGGGCCTCCACCCAGCGCCCCGGCGCCTCCAACAGCCGAAAGCCCAACAGATTTGCCCCCACCTCCAAAGTGGCCAGAAAGCTAGCTATCATTAGGCCCGCAGCCAGGATCTGTGCCCCTGTCGAGGCGCGGTAGTTGACGATCTCATCCGGCAAGACCACCACCGCCGGCTTTTCCGAGGCATCTTCCACCAAAAACAGTTGGTAGCGGCTGCCCAGCCGCTCGTTCAGCTTTTCTGTCAGCAGGGGCACCACCACCTCTGCCTCGCCGCGCAGGTTGCCCTTGAAGATCGCCCCCTCCCCATAGGGGATGGTCTCGGTGACGAAGAAGGTGTCCAGACCGAAGATGGATTGAATCGCCTGCAAATCTTCCGCAGAGATGCCCCGCAAGACCAAAGGTTGCTCGACAGGCGTCTCCCCAGCCCCTTCCGAGGGGATTTCCTGCCGCTCCTCCATCTGGGCCAACTGCTGCCGCCGCGCCTGCAGCTCCTGCTGGGCCAACTGGCGGGTTTTGCGCCCCACGGCAATGTAGAGCCCCGTGAACACCAGCAATAGCAGCAGGAAGCCAGCAAAGCTGAGGTAAACCCCAAACAGCAGCAGCCCCAGGAAGACCACCCACGGCAAAAGGAGCAGGGATCCCTGGAACCACACCCAGACGGCCAGGGATCCCCGCCGGCGGGCTCGCCAGAAACCCCAACCCAAAAACGCCAGCGTTCCCAACAAAAAGAGGGGCGTAATCTCGGCGGCGATGTTCATGGCTGACCTACGAGGCTTACCGATACTGAGCTGGAATCAAGAGCCGCTCAAGCAGAAACAGGCGCTTCTTCAAAACGAGGCTCCGGCTGCTCCCACAAGTAAAAGCCAGCTTTGCGCGGTTTGAGCAGGAACAGCCGCAGGAACTGGTAGGCGTTGTTGAGGTAAAGGGGCAGCTTGCGCAGGCCCTTGAAGGGGCCAGATCCGCGGGCAATCTCCCTCAACTTGGCGTTGTTGGCCACGCACTTCTGCAGCCGGCGCACAAACTCCGGGTTCTCCACATCCAGCACCACCGGGAAGACCTTGGCCGCCTCGCGGTTGGTCTTGTAGATCACCTCCATGTCGTAGGTATGGGGATCCAGGCCGATGAGACGGTAGAAATCCGGGCGCTCGCCCACGTCGTTGAGGTACATGGTGGCAAACACCGACAGCAGGAAGAAGCGGCACCACAGCTCCGCCACCCATCCCTTGAGCAGCCGCGGCTGGCTCAGGAGCATGAGGGCAAAGAAATCGCCGTGGCGGTTCTCGTCCTGGCACCAGTTCTTGAAGAAGTTGAAGATGGGGTAGATGCGGTCTTCGGGGTGAGCTTCGAGGTGGCGGTAGATAAGGATGTAGCGCCAGTAGCCGATCTTCTCGGAGAGATAGGTGGCGTAGAAGATGAAGCGGGGCGCGAAATAGGTGTAGGACTTGTGCTTGGTCAAAAAGCTCAGGTCCAAGGCCAAGTTAAAGTCGCCCATGGCGCGGTTGAGGAAGCCGGCGTGGCGGGCCTCGTCGCGGCTCATCAGGGCAAAGCACTCAGCCAAAACCGGGTTGGTCTCCTTCAGCTTGCGAGATAGCTCCTTGTAGAGCAGGAAGCCAGAGAACTCCGCCGTGCAGGAGCGCTCCAAAAACTCCACAAACAGCCGCCGCGCCTCCGGATCAAGCCGGCTTTCCCAGTCTTGGTTGAACTCCTCGCCGCGGACAAAGTGGTGGCGGTTGTAGTCGGCGCGAAACTCCTCCAGGATGGCCCGGAAGTCGGCCTCTCGATCGCCTAACCCCATCTTGCCGATGGCCTCGAAGTCGGTGGTGTAGAAGCGCGGTGTCAGGATGGTCTCAGTGGGCACTCGCGCCTGGGTTTGGGCAGCTTGCAAAGTGGAACTCATAGGGGTTACAGGATGAAAAGGCCAGGATACACTCGCAGTTTACCAGCCTCTTTGGCCGTCGAGGGGATAAGAAGTGTTACCGACAGGCCCCGGATCCCCTACGACGGCAGCGCCACCGGCTGGGATCGCGCCGGATCCGTCAGCTCACTCCCCTCCTCCGAAGGCGGGATCACCTGCCAAAACAGGGGCAAGTAGCGCTCCCAGTTCTGCAGGATGCGCTCGGCTTTGGGGGAATGGGTGCGGCGGTAGTGCTCCTGGATCAGGCCCTTCAGTTGCGCTTCCGCCGCCGCCGTCTGTATCCGCTGGATGCGCACGATCTCGCCGTTGACCTTGGCGGGGAAATTGCCCTCCTCGTCCAGCACGTAGGCCAGGCCGCCGGTCATGCCCGCCCCCAGGTTGCGGCCCACCCGCCCCAGCACCACCACCACGCCGCCGGTCATGTATTCGCAGCAGTGGTCGCCGGATCCCTCGATTACCGCCTGAGCGCCGGAGTTGCGCACGGCAAAGCGCTCTCCCGCCTGGCCGTTGGCAAACAGGGATCCGCCGGTGGCCCCGTACAGACAGGTGTTGCCTAGGATGACGTTTTCTGCTGGATCCCGCGGAGCTTCTGGGGGAGCCAGAATGACAATTTCACCGCCACACATGCTCTTACCCACGTAGTCGTTGGCTTCCCCCGTCAGGGTCAGGCGCATGCCCGCCAAGGTAAAGGCCCCAAAGCTCTGGCCGGCGCTGCCCACAAAGCGCAGATCCAGTAGCCCCCCTTGTCGGGCAAAGCCGGTATCCCCATACAGCCGGGCCAGGGTGCCGGCAATGCGTCCGCCCACGCAGCGATCCGTGTTGGCGATGGGGAGCTCCACTGTAGCTGTGTCGCAGGTCTCGATGGCCTTTTGCACCTCGGGCCGCGCCAGGATTGCCTCGTCCAGCACCGGGCCGTTGCCATGCACCAGCTCATGGTCTATCCACTCGGGCCGCTGGTGGGGAGCGAAGCCGGGGGGAGTCCGCAGCAGATAGTCCAAGTTGAGGGACTGGGTTTTCTCCAGAGCCGCGTCGGTACGGGGGCAGAGCAGATCCACCCGGCCGATCACCTCCTCCAAGGAGCGGTAGCCCAGTTGGGCTAGGACTTGGCGCACCTCCTCGGCCACAAAGGTAAAGAAAGTTACTACCTGGTCAGGAGTGCCGGGGAAGCGCTTGCGCAGCTCCTCTTTCTGGCTGGTCACCCCCACCGGGCAGTTGTTGGTGTGGCAGACCCGCGCCATGATGCACCCCTCGGCAATCATGGCCACTGTCCCGAAGCCAAACTCTTCCGCCCCCAGCATGGCCGCCATCACCACTTCCCAGCCGGTGCGAATGCCGCCGTCCACCCGCAGAATCACCCGCTGCCGCAGTCCGTTTTCCAAAAGGGCGTGATGCACTTCCACCAGGCCCAGCTCCCAGGGCGCCCCCGCGTGTTTGATCGAGCTCAAAGGAGAAGCCCCCGTGCCCCCCTCGTGGCCGGAGATCTGGATGATGTCGGCATTGGCCTTGGCCACCCCCGCCGCCACGGTGCCGATGCCCACCTCCGCCACCAGCTTCACCGACACCTGCGCCTGCGGGTTGACCTGGTGCAGGTCGAAGATCAACTGGGCCAGATCCTCAATCGAGTAGATGTCGTGGTGGGGCGGCGGCGAGATCAAGGTCACCCCCGGCTTGGAGCGGCGCAGCTTGGCAATGTAGGGGCTGACCTTTTTGCCCGGCAGTTGTCCGCCCTCGCCCGGCTTGGCTCCCTGGGCAATTTTGATCTCGATTTGCCGCGCGTTGAGCAGGTACTCTGGCGTCACGCCAAAGCGGCCCGAAGCCACCTGCTTCACTGCCGAGCTGGCGTTGTCCCCCATGCGCAGGCCCTTCAGGTGGGGGAAGCGCGCCGAGGTGCCCTCCGGCGTCACATCGGTGATGGGGATGTAGCGCTCCGGATCTTCTCCACCTTCGCCGGAGTTGGACTTGCCGCCAATGCGGTTCATGGCAATGGCTAGGGTCTCGTGGGCCTCGCGGCTGAGGGCCCCTAGCGACATTCCCCCCGTGGCAAAGCGCTTGAAGATCTCGGTGGCCGGCTCTACCTCTTCTAGGGGAATGGGATCCCGGTCGCTGCGAAAGTCCAGCAGATCCCGCAGGGCTGTGGGGGGGCGGTGGCGCAGATGGGCCCGGTAGATCTCGTAGTGGTCGGGCTGTCCTGAGGCGATGGCCTTGTGCAGCAGCTTGGCCATCTCCGGGCTGTTGATGTGGTACTCCCCCTTGGGCCGCGCTTGGATAAAGCCAAAGTTCTCCAATTTTTTCGCGCTCAGCTCGGGGAAGGCGCGGCAGTGGTTGGCCATGCCCTCGCGGGCCAGATCTGCCAGCGTCATCCCCCCGACCCGCGACACCGTGCCGCGGAAGGCCAGCTCGATCACCTCTTGGCTGAGGCCGATGGCCTCGAAGATCTGCGCCCCGTGGTAGCTGGAGAGCAGAGAAATGCCCATCTTGGAGAGGATCTTGAGCAAGCCCGCCTCGATGGCCGTGCGGTACTTCAGTTGGGCTTCGGCCAGAGAGAGCTGGGGCAGCTTGCCGGCGGCCATTTGGGTTTGCGTCTTGGGCTTGTGCCACCACTGCCGCACCGCCTCGTAGGCCAGGTAGGGGCAGACGGCGCTGGCCCCATAGCCGATCAGGCAGGCAAAGTGGTGGGTACTCCAGCATTGGGCGGTCTCCACCACCAGAGAAGCGCGTAGGCGCAGCCCCTCCTGGATGAGGTGATGGTGGACAGCACCCACGGCCAGCAGGGGCGGGATCAAGGCTTGCTCAGCACTGAGACCGCGATCCGAAAGGATCAAGATCTCGGCCCCCTCCCGCACTGCCTGCGCCGCCTTTTGGCACAGGGCTCGCACCTGAGCGGCCAGCCCTTCTGGCCCAGCGGCTACCGGGTAGAGGATGGGCAGCGTCCGGCAAGAGAAAGGCGTCCGCTGCAGGGCAGCTAGCTCCGCCTCGTTGAGCACCGGGCTGCGTAGGTGCAGCAGGCGAGCATGCTCCGGACGGATCTCCAGCAGGTTGCCTTTGGATCCCAGGTACACCTCCAAAGACATCACCAAGCTTTCCCGCAGGGGATCGATGGCCGGGTTGGTGACCTGGGCAAAGCGCTGCTTGAAGTAGTCGTAAAGGGGGTGGGGCTGGGTGGAGAACACCGCCAGCGGCGCGTCGTCCCCCATGCTGAAAACCGGCTCCTTGCCTGTGGCCGCCATCTCCTCGATGATCATCTCCACATCTTCCGAGGAGTAGCCGCAGGCGGTTTGAACCTGCAGCAACTGCTCCTCCGCAAGCTGCGGGGCAACCTCAAAGTCTTGGCTGGCCAGCTGGACGCGGCAGGTCTTGAGCCATTCCCCATAAGGGTGTTGGGCCGCCACCCGAGCTTTGATCTCCCAGTTTTTGTAGAGCCGGCCACTTTGCAGATCCACCGTCAGCATCTGCCCTGGTCCCAGCCGCCCCTTTTCTAGGATCTCGGCTTCCGGCAGGGGAACCACCCCGGCTTCTGAAGCCACCACCAGCAACCCATCGCGGCTGAGGGCGTAGCGGGCCGGGCGCAGGCCATTGCGATCTAGAGTGGCGCCAATGGTTTTGCCGTCGCAGAAGACCACCATCGCCGGCCCGTCCCACGCTTCCTGCAGGCCGGCGAAAAACTCGTAGAAGTCCACCACTTCCGGGTGATCTTGCAGCTCCGGCTGGTGGCGGTAGGCTTCCGGGATCAGCGCCATCATCGCCTGCTGACTGGAGTAGCCCGACGCGATCAAGAGCTCGAAGACCGCATCCAAGCCTGCCGAGTCGCTGGTGCCGGGATCGATGACGGGTTTGAGCTCTTCGATGGCCTCGCCCCAGAGGGGATGGGCCAAAGAGGGCTCGCGGGCAGCCATCCAGTTGACATTGCCCAGGTAGGTGTTGATCTCGCCGTTGTGGCAGAGGTAGCGGAAGGGCTGGGCCAGCGACCAGCGGGGCAGGGTGTTGGTGCTGAAGCGGCGGTGGTAGGTGGCGTAGGCGGTGGTGTAGAGGGGGTTGTGCAGATCGCGGTAAAACTGGCCCAACACGGCTGACTGCACCATGCCTTTGTAGACGATGAGCCGGCAGGAGAGGGAAGCAAAATAGATGGAGTAAAAGCCGAATCGGCTTTCCACCTGCCGCCGCAGGCGCCGCCGCAGCAAATAGAGCTGTCGCTCCAGCTCATCCCCCTCCAGCCTGGGATGGGTGAGGAGCATTTGCCAGATAGAAGGCAGGGTTTGTCGCGCCATTGGCCCCAGGCACTCCGGATTGACCGGCACCCGGCGCCAGAGGGGCCGTCCCCACTCCGTGGTGGCCAAGTAGTCGTCGATGAGCTGCCGCACTGCTTGGCACTCGGCGGGATCCGGGGGCAAGAACACCATGCCCACAGCACTGCGGCGGGGATCCCAAGCTCGGATCTCCTCCCTCTCTGCCTGCAGCAGCGCCCAGGGAATGGCCGTGGTAATGCCGGCTCCATCGCCGCTTTGGCTGTCCCCGCCGCAGCCGCCCCGGTGCTCCATGCAGGTGAGAGCTTGGAGGGTTTTTTGCAGCAGCTCGTGGCTGGCCCTCCCCTGGCGATCCACCAGGAACCCAACGCCGCAGGCATCCCGCTCTTGAAAGTGCCAGTTTTCCTGCAGGATAGGAACCGAAGCCTGGGAGCGATGGGGATTCATGGGCAGAAAAACAGCTCGGAGTCGATCACATTTTAGAGTTGGAAAACCAGCATATCGCAATCCAATCCGACAGGAAAAGGGGTTAGGCCCAAGTCAGGGCTAGATTTTGCCAATAGGGCAATCGAATAAGCCAGGAAAGCCAAAAAAGCTTGCCATGAACAGATTTTTCGAGCTTTTTCGGCTAGCTTCTTCAGCAGACTTTGGACGATCTGGGAAAGCCAGGCCGTACATTCCAGCTTTTACTGGCTCCGCTTGCTGCAAACCGGCAGGTGGAAAGCTGTGGCTTAATTGTTATCTGAAGAAGTCAGAAAATGTATTGCGCAGATCGGAGAGCCGGTCGTTAAAGCAGGTGAGCCGATCAGCGGTGGAGTTCACCATCGTCAAGTCTGCCCTGCCGGTTGTGCCCTCGGATCCCAAGAGGGGAACGCTCATGCGGCTGGGATCCGCAGCATTCTGGGAGACGCGGATAACGGCTCGCTCGCGGTTGAACTGATAGGCTTCGGCCACGTAGCGGATGGGCTCGCTCAAGCTGGGATCCACCGGCAAGCTGGGGGCCGGCAAAAGATCCACCAGCTCGGTAAAGGTGCCGCTCCGCAGGCCCACCACGGCAGCAGCCCCCAACTGGTTACAGATGGCGATGAGCACCGGTTCTTGGGCGCTGGCGCTAACGTTGGCCAAGGTGACGGTGACGTTGGCCCGGCTGGGTGCCGGGGGATAAGTAACCTCAAAGATGCGGGCGGGAGCGTTGCCCAGCTCGTCGCGGGCGCGGAAGCGAAGTTGCCCCCTGTAGGGCAGGATGGAGGAGAAGTAGAGGCCAAAGCGGTCGCCGGGGCCCCGTCCGGGGATGTTGGCCTGGCGGGGGACGTAGGCGAGGACGGCGCGGCTTTGCCAGTTGTTGGGCGGCGCATAGGGCAGCAGCGGGCTACTGTCGAGGCTGGGAGGTTCTCTGGGAGGCGGATCCGGCTGGCCATCCCTGTTCAAGTCCAGGCCGTTGCCCAAAAAAGCCACCGAGCGTTGGAGAAGGATGGGGCGGTTTTGGTTATCGACCAGAGGAGGTCGCCCTTCCGCCAGCCCCGCATTTTCCACATAGACGTTGAAGGGGCGATTCAAGATCTGGTTGTCCCGCTGCCGCCGCAGGTTGAACTGAAGGTAGGGCCCCACCCCGCCTGCTGTCGGGGATCCCCCTGTAATTTCAAAGTCGTCAGCTCGCAAAAAGGCATTTTCCAGCGGGCTAAGCGGAGTTGTCGCCTCGCCGCAGCCGACCAGGCCGAGCGCCAAGATCGCCCAAGCTGCAAAAGATCCCAGTTTAGGTTTGATGAGATTTTGGATGAGAGATTGAAGAGGGGAAGTCGGGCCCGCACAGGTGGGATGCGCAGGCCAGCGGGCGAGCTCTGGTTTCAACATTCATCTCCTCCCCACAACAGACATTGGCGACCGTTCGGCGCGAGCGGGCTGAGCGGGAAATCGGCGAAAATCCACCTGCAGCCCCTCAGCGTCGCCTGAACCACTATATCCTGAGCCTCGGTCTGGATCCCACCATCCCAGGGAGTCGGCGGCTACAGAGCTGCCGAGAGGGGGCGCCCCCCCTTTCTCCTGAGCGGCTTGATAGCCTAGAAGGAGCGAAAGGTGGATGCCCATGTCAGATACCCCTGCAGTCTTGGTAGAACAACTCCAGAAGCGCTACGGCTCCACAGTGGCCGTGGCAGATGTCTCCTTCCAAGTAGAGCCCGGCCAGATCTACGGCCTTCTCGGCCCCAACGGCGCCGGCAAAACCACCACTCTGCACTGCCTGTGCACCCTGCTGCGCCCTGACGCAGGTCGGATCGAGGTGTGCGGGATCCCGGTCAACCAAAATCCCAAGGCGGTACGGGAAAAGCTGGGCTTTGTTGCCCAGGAGGTGGCCTTGGATAAGGTGCTGACGGGGCGAGAATTGTTGCAGTTGCAGGCCGATCTCTACCACCTGCCTCGCCCCTTGGCCCAAGAGCGGATCGCCGCTGTCCTGGAATTGCTGGGGCTGGCCGACCGGGCCGACCAACGCATCGGCACCTACTCTGGCGGCTTGCGCAAACGCCTAGATCTGGCGGCAGGACTGCTGCACCAGCCGCAGGTGCTGGTTTTGGACGAGCCCACGGTGGGCCTGGATATCCCCAGCCGGCTGGCCATCTGGGACTTTCTGCGCCAACTTAAAAACACCGGCGTTACGGTGGTGCTCAGCAGCCATTACCTGGAGGAGGTCGACCTGTTGGCCGACCGGGTGGCCATCATCGACCGCGGCAAGGTAATTGCCGAAGGCACCCCAGAAGAGCTAAAAGCCCGCGTCGGCGGCGAGCGCATCACCCTCAAGCTGCAGGAGTTTGCGCCGCCAGAACTGGCCCAGCGGGGGGCCGAACTGCTGGGATCCCTGCCCTTTGTCCAAAAAGTGGTGATCAACAGCGCCCAGGGCAACGCCCTCAACCTCGTGGTGCAGCGCAATGGGGAGGATCCCCTCAGCCAGATCCGCGCCCAGCTCGAGGCCCACGGGCTGGAGATCTTCAGCAGCACCCAATCCCGTCCCAGCTTGGATGACGTGTATTTGGCGGCAACCGGGCAAACGCTCCTGGATGCGGAGCTGGCTGCCGCCGAAGCCAACCTGGGCAAAAAGAAGTAGTTTTTCCCTGATTCCCGATCCCTACCTCATTCAAAACTTTGCAGGAGCCTTGGTATGACCTCTGCTGCTTCCCCAACCCCATCCAACCCAATTCCTCTATTTACAGCCGACTTTTGGCAGGAGACCTTTGCCCTCGCCCGCCGCTTGTTTATCCAACTGCAGCGTCGCCCCACAACCCTGCTGGTCGGCATCATCCAGCCGCTGCTCTGGTTGATTTTGTTCGGGGCCTTGTTCCAGAATGCCCCTGCCGGCATTTTCGGGGCCGGACAAAACTACACCCAGTTTTTGGGGGCAGGGGTGATCGTGTTTACGGCCTTCGGCGGGGCCTTGAATGCCGGCGTGCCGGTGATTTTCGACCGGGAATTTGGATTTTTAAACCGATTGTTGGTGGCTCCCCTCACCTCTCGCTTTTCCATTGTGCTGGCCTCTAGCCTGTTCATCGTCAGTTTGGCGCTGCTGCAGACGGCGGTGATCGTGGGGGCAGACTATGCCCTCGGAGCCGGGATCCCGGACGGGCGGGGCTTGGCGGTGGTGGCCCTGATCGTGGGCCTGTTGGTCTTGGGCTTTACAGCCCTGAGCTTAGGCCTGGCCTTTGCTATGCCGGGGCACCAGCAGTTGCTGGCCTTTATCTTTTTGGTGAATCTGCCACTGATCTTTTCCAGCACGGCTTTGGCTCCCCTCAGCTTTATGCCCACCTGGCTGCGCTGGGTGGCCAGCCTCAACCCGCTCACCTTTGCCATCGAGCCGATTCGACATGTTTACCGCAGCAGCCATTGGAGCTTTGCCGATGTGGTACTGCAGGCCCCCTGGGGCGACCTCACCCTGGCGGGATCCCTGGGCCTATTGACGGGGTTTGTGGTGGTGTCGGTTCTGCTGGTGCAGGGGGTGCTGCGCAAGAGTTTGGCTTGAGCACCTCTGCTCAGGCTGTGCCCCTCAAAGCCACTGGCGGGAGACGGACTTCTCCAGCTCCGCTTGCGCCTGCTGCACCAGGGCCTGGGGGCTGTCCTGAGCTGGGGAAACGTCCAGAGACGGGGTGAGGCTGCGGGCTTGCAGGGCCATGTGGAGCTGCAGCTCGGTTACATAGTCGCGCAGGCCAAAGCCAGCGGCAGAAGAGGAGCGAGCTGTCGAAGAAGCGTAAGACGCAGACATCACGGCAAGAAGTCCCTCGCAAAATTGCCACCGTCGCCCTGCTACGCTATCACGCCCGCCCCCTTTCTGAGGGTTCCAAAGTGTTAGCTTTGATTAAGCTTTGCAAAGGATTTTTGTCATGGCGGTTCTTGAAGATTGGCAGCGCTCCAAGTTGGATCCCAGCGACGATGCCTTCTTTTATGACTATCCCCGCTTTGTAACCCACGTGGATGCCGGCTTTATCGGCCAGCTCACCGACCTGTACCGCCGGTATTTGCGGCCCCAGACCCGCATTCTCGATCTGATGAGCAGTTGGGTTTCTCATCTGCCGCCGGAGATGGATTTTGCCCATGTGGAGGGGCATGGGATGAATGCCGAGGAACTGGCGGCCAACCCCCGGCTCCATCACTTCTTCATCCAGAACTTGAACCAAAACCCAATTCTGCCCTTCCCAGATCAATCCTTCGATGCGGTGCTGAATACGGTTTCGGTGCAATACCTGCAGCAGCCGGAAGAGGTGTTTGCCGAGGTGCACCGCATCCTCAAGCCCCAGGGCCTTTTCATTGTCAGCTTCTCCAACCGCATGTTTTTCCAGAAGGCGATTCAGGCTTGGCGGGACAGCTCGGAAGCAGAGCGGGTGGAGCTGGTCAAGCGCTATTTTAAGTCGGTGCCGGGGTTCGAGATTGTCGAGGCCATCCAGCGGCCTGCCCCCATGGGTTGGCTGAGCTTGTTGGCAGGAGGAGGCGGGGATCCCTTCTATGCCTTGATTGGACAGCGAGCGGCAGAATAAAGTTCTCCGGCTTGCCCATGGCACTATTGGATCCTGATATCCAGATCTCTCTTTCCGCTTTGTTTGTCCGCAAAAGGTGCCTTTGTTTTCCGGTCTTTCTCACAGCTCTCCTCAGCAAAGCAGCGATCCCTTTCCCCTGGAGATCTCAGCAATTGGCGAGGCAGGGCTGTTGCAGATCGTACAGCGCTACTGCCCTGACCAGGTGGTGGGGGATGACGCGGCAGTGTTGGCCGCTCCCAAGGGGCAGTTGGTGGTGACCACCGATGTCTTGGTGGAGGGGGTTCACTTCAGCGACTTAACCACCCCGGCCCATGCAGTGGGCTGGCGCGCGGTGGCGGCCAATCTCTCGGATCTGGCGGCGATGGGATCCCGTCCCCTGGCTTTGCTGGTGGGCCTGGGCCTGCCGGGATCCACGCCGGTGGCTTGGGTGGAGGAGCTCTATCGAGGGATGCAAGCCTGTTGTGCCCCTTGGGGAGCGGAATTGGTAGGGGGGGATCTGTGTCGGTCGCCGCAGCGGTTTGTGGCGATCACGGCTCTGGGATCGGTACAGCCGGGGCGGGCTATTGAGCGCAAACGGGCCCAGCCGGGCGATTGGCTGATCGTAACAGGGCCCCATGGCGACGCGCGGGCCGGCCTGGAGCTGCTGCTCCATCCCGAACAGGGATCCTCAGCCGCGGCAGCCGAGCGAGAGCAGTTAATCAGGGCGCACCAATATCCGCGCCCGCGCTTGGATCTATTACCCCTTTTGGAAGGGATCCCGGATCCTTTGCGCCTGGCCGGCATGGACACCAGCGATGGCTTGGCAGATGCTCTGGTGCAGGTGTGCCAGACCAGTGGGGTGGAGGCGCGGATCGAGGCGGAGCGGATCCCGATTTCGGCGGCTTTGCAACATGTTTTTCCGGGCCAAGCCCTGGAGTGGGCGCTCTACGGCGGGGAAGATTTTGAGCTGTTGCTCAGCGCCGAGCCCGCGCTGGCCCAGCGCCTTCTGGAACAGTTGCCGGGGGCGACCTGGATTGGGGAAGTAACCGGCTGGGATCCGCAGGGAACGGTGTGGTTGAGTGACGGACAACCCCTCAGCCGCCAGCACGCCTTCCAGCACTTTTGAGCCCCATCCCCCCTCTCCCTCTGGGAGAGGGGCTGGGGGTG
>NZ_JANSJH010000034.1:0-21569 GCF_047462495.1 Synechococcus sp. H55.2
GTGAGAAAATCTACGTCGTTGCTGGCCAGAGCGGCATGGGCCAAAGCCACCTGAAGCTGTTGCGTGGGCTCAACCTGATAGCCTAGTTCCCGCAACCCCTCGTTGATGATCTCGGCCAAAAATAGCGAGTAAAAATTGGTCGAGGCAGCAGGCCGGATCACCTTACCCTCTGCCCCGGCTCTCCTCTGAGAAAAGACCGGCGATGAAGCTGGGGATCCCATTACAAAGGCCAACCCCAAACTCAACAGGACGGCAGAGCGGCCCAGCGAAAACAAACTCTTAACCATTGCCAAACAAGCTCCAAAGTGCAAGATGACACCGATGCGTCTTGGAATGCTTAACCCAGAGATTTCCAGTTTTTAACTGATTTTTAACCATCTCTTGACTTGCATTTTTGTTGATCGGCATCGCTGTGCTGAGCCGATCTTAACAGCTTTGCGATGCAGCCCTCAGACACGACAGGCAAGATTTGCATCAAGACTGTAAGCAGGAAGAATTTTTACTCAAAAGCTGGGTCTACAGCCCCGTCTTTTTGAGGATTGGGCCCATGTATGCAAAACAACCAAGTGGGGATCCCTCAGCAGCTTGAAGCACTGTCAAGTTGGGAAGGATTGGAAGCCGATCCATTCTCATTTGGGATGGCAGGATCCCCGGCTCTTTTCTGCGCGCCCAGAAGCGGCAACGGATGCGGGCTGGGTTGCGAGCTTGGCGTAGGGATCCCGTGGCTGCGGCAGAGCCTGGGGCAAGCTGGTATAAGATTTTCTTTCCCCGCCATCCCAGGTAGATAGCATGAAAGCACACGAGTTCTGGGCTCGCACCGACAGCCAAGGTCAACTGATTTTGCCTGTGCAGGCGCAGGAACAATTGCCCAAAAATCAACTTGTGCGGGTGCTGGTGTTGGTGGATGAGGGGGAGCCGGCAGATTCTTCACAAGAGCAGCAGCCCACCGCCTCATCAGACGAGGAGCATCTTGGGTACGGAGACACCGTTCCCTACGACGGCATTTAAGTTCACCTGAGTTCACCTCAAAGCGCGCTGTCAACAGAGGGGATCTTGGCCGGACAGCCGCCAGCGGTTCAGGTGGGAGACGCACCGCGAGCGCTCCGGGCCGCTTCCCTCCCCTCCGCCCTCTCTCAGGGGGAGAAGGAAGTTAAGAGCTCCGCCCCGCCGCCGCGATCAGCTCTGCTTGCAACCGTTCCTGGGCCGCCTGCAAAGCCTCTGCCAGTTTCTCCGGTTGCTTGCCACCGGCTTGGGCCAAGTTGGGCCGTCCGCCGCCGCCCCCCCCGGTGAGTTTGGCGATCTCGCCGATGAAGGAGCCTGCCTTCAGGCCAAGTTGCTGCACCGCCGGGCTAAAGGCGGCCACTAGGCTGACCTTGCCGGCTTCCGGCACCGAGCCCAGCACCACCGCCCCTTGCCCCAGCTTGTGGAGCAGATGCTCGGCGGCGGTTTTGAGGGCCTCGGCGGGGGTGGATCCCAGTTCCGCCACCAAGATCTTGAGATCTCCGACGGCAGCCGCCGCGGACAACAAACGTTCGGCCTGCAGCAAAGCCAACTGGCTGCGCACCTCCTCCAGCTCTTTTTGGGCGGCCTTCAGCTCCGCCTGCAGGGCGGCGACCCGCTCCGGCAGTTCCTGGGGCTTGGCCTTGAAATGGGCGCTCAGCTCCCGCACCACCTTGTCCCGCTCGTTCAGGTATTCCAGCACCGCCGGCCCGGCCACAGCCTCGATGCGACGGATCCCGGCAGCCACCCCGGTCTCGGCGATGATCTTAAACAGGCCGATCTCGGCGGTGTTGTTGACATGGGTGCCACCACACAGCTCCATCGAAACGCCCGGAAAGTCGATCACCCGCACCTCGGCGCCGTATTTTTCCCCGAACATGGCCACGGCTCCTTTGGCTTTGGCCTCCGTTAAGGGCATGATGGCCACCTGAGCCGCATGGGCCTCGGCAATCCAGGTGTTCACCAAGTTTTCAACCTGTTCCAGCTCCGCGGGGGTGACGGGTCGGGAGAGGGTGAAATCAAAGCGCAGCCGGTCAAAGGCCACCAGGGATCCCGCCTGGCTGATGGAGGGATCGACAATTTTTTTCAGGGCTGCCTGCAGCAGGTGGGTGGCGGTGTGGTGGGCCTGGGCGCGCCGCCGACAGGCCAAGTCGATCTGAGCTTGCACCGGATCCCCCACCCGCAGGATCCCGCGTTCTACCCGGCCAAAGTGAACAAACAGATCCCCTTGCTTTTGCACATCTTCCACGCGCACCAGCAAGCCGTCGCCGGAGAGGTAGCCACGGTCGCCGATTTGCCCGCCAGATTCGGCATAGAAAGGGGTGCGATCCAAGACAATCTGCACCGCTTGCCCTGCCTCCACTTGGGGCACCGATTTTCCTTCCACCAACAGGGCCTCGACCACGCCGCGGGCAGAAGATTGGCTGTAGCCCAAAAACTCTGTTTGGCTGAGAAAATCGGCCAGCTCGTCCAGGGATCCCTGGGCCGTCAGGTCGATGGTCTGGTGGGCGGCGCGGGCCCGCTGCCGCTGTTTCTCCATCTCTTGCTCAAAGCCCTCTAGATCCACGCTGAAGCCGCGTTCCTGGGCAATTTCTTGGGTCAGCTCCAGCGGGAAGCCGTAGGTATCGAAGAGCTTGAAAGCGTCGGCACCGGAGATCTGCTTTGGCGAGCCGCCGTTGCCAGGGGAAGATTCGACGGCAGCAAACAGATCCAGCAGCAGCCGTTCCCCCCGCTCCAGGGTCTTGAGAAATTGCTCCTCTTCCCGCTGCAGCTCGGTTTTGATCAGGGTTTCTCGCTCCCGCACCTGAGGATAGGCAGCCTCGGCCAACTGAATCGCGGTCTCTACCACCGGAATGGTAAAAGGCTCGCCGATCCCCAAGAGCCGCCCGTGGCGCACCATCCGCCGGATCAGCCGCCGCAGCACATAGCCCCGATCCACATTGGAAGGAAGCACCCCATCGGCAATCAAATGCATCACCGCCCGCGCGTGATCCCCGATCACCTTCAGGGAGATCTGCTGCTCCGGGTCGGCCTTGGCGTAGTTCAGCCCGGCGATCCCAGCCGCCGTTTGAATGATGGGAAAGATCAAGTCGGTCTCGTAGTTGTTGGGCACCCCCTGCAGCACCTGGGCCAGCCGCTCCAACCCCAGGCCGGTGTCAATGTTTTGCTTGGCCAGCGGCATCAGGCGACCTTCGCTATCCCGGTTCAGCTCCATGAACACCAGGTTGTAGATCTCCAGGAAGCGGGAGTCATCCTCCAAATCGATCCGCTCATCCCCCAGCTCCGGCTTGAAGTCGTAGTAGATCTCAGAACAAGGGCCGCAAGGGCCGGTGGGGCCGGCAGCCCAGAAATTGTCCGCCTCTCCCAGGCGCTGGATGCGGTGGGCCGGGATCCCTACTTCATCTCGCCAGAGGGCAAAAGCCTCTTCATCTTCGTGAAAGACGCTCACCACCAGCCGTTCCGGCGGCAGGCCGAACACCTCCGTCACCAGCTCCCAGGCCCAGACAATGGCCTCTTTTTTGAAGTAGTCGCCGAAGCTGAAGTTGCCCAGCATCTCGAAGAAGGTGTGGTGGCGTGCCGTTCGCCCCACATTCTCGATGTCGTTGGTGCGCACACATTTTTGGGCGGTTGTAACCCGCGGGTACTCTGGATCCCGATGTCCCAAAAAGATCGGCTTAAAGGGCAACATGCCGGCAATGGTCAGCAGCACCGTCGGATCTTCCGGCACCAGGGAAGCGCTGGGCAACACCTGATGGCCCCGCTGGGCGTAGAAGTCCAGAAACGTTTGCCGAATGGCAGCACCGGAAAGAGCTGGAAACATGACAGGGCAAGATGGGTGTATTTATCAATTCTAAGTTTTCTGCCTGCGGGGCAGTCTAGCCCTTGTTGTCTTGACCTTGTTTCCCCCGCCCTCATCCGCGGAAAACTAAGCGATTTCTCCGATTATCCCCAGGGGGGGCAGACGCTAGAATCAGCCTAGCTGAGGCAGTTGTGCAAAATTTGTTTCTCCTTGGTCTAACCTGTATGTATCTATCACAACTGGCCTGTCCAGTTCTCGGCTCTGTGTCGGTTGTCCGGATCGCCAGCCGGTAACCCCAAAGGTATGTCCAACTGCTACTGCCTTAACCCTGCCTGCTTGCAACCGGAAAACCCGGCCGACGCCTCCACCTGTGCCGCCTGTGGCCATCCCCTTCTGCTGCGCAACCGCTACCGGGCCTTCAAGCGCATCGGCCAGGGGGGATTTGGCGCTACTTTCTTGGCCCGCGATGAGGACATGCCTTCCAAACCTTGGCGGGTGATCAAGCAGTTGCGCCCGGTCGAGGGATCCCCGCAACTGGCCAAGTTGGCGGAGGAGCTGTTCAATCGCGAGGCCCAAGTGTTGGAGCGCCTCGGCGAACATTCCCAGATCCCCAAGCTCTACGCCCACTTCCAGGAAGGTGGCAAGTTCTACCTGGTGCAGGAATTTATCCAGGGCATTACCCTCTCGCAGGAAATGCGTCGCCATGGGCCCTTTTCGGAAGCACAGGCCCGGCAGGTGATGCAGGAGGTGCTGCTGATCCTCAGCTATGTCCACAGCCACAACACCGTTCACCGCGACATTAAGCCAGCCAACCTCATTCGCCGCAAGGAGGATCAGCGGCTGGTGTTGATCGACTTTGGAGCTGTGAAGGAGCTGGGGCCAGCCCAGGAGCAGACGGCGGAGGTGACTGCGATCCGCTCCCTTGGCTTTTCTCCCCCAGAGCAAGTGGCCGGCCAGGCGGTCGGTCCCTCCAGCGATCTCTACGCTCTGGCGGCTACCTGTATCAACCTGATGACGTTGCAATCTCCGGCCAGGTTTTATAACCATGAGACGGGGGAGTGGGATTGGTCGGATTGCCTACAGCTCAGCCCCGAATTCGACGCCATTTTGCACCGCATGTTGCAGCCGGCCATCAACCAGCGCTTTGCCACCGCTACCGAGGTTTTGCGGGCGTTGCAAGGGATCCCGGTGGAGAAGGTAGGCGGCCCCATCTCCCAGCCCATTGTGCTGTCCGACTCTCCCCTGTCTCCAGGCTCCTCGGTGATCTCCGGCTATTGGGCCAAGCACCGCTCCGGCGGTTTCTCGCCCACTCCTCTCCCTCAGTCCAGCGCGGGGGGAATGACGGGCGGCAGCCCGGTAGCCATCCCCTCTGAGTGGGGGAGCAGCACCGGTTTCGCCCAAGTGAGCCGAGCCAGCAGCATCACCAGCGGCGGGCGGATCAAGCCGGCCACTCCACCGCGGATCCCTTCCATGGCGGGGGCCGATCTGCGGGGAAAGTCCTTTGCCAACCAAAACTTAGCCGGTTACGATTTGCGCCAGGCTGATCTGCGTGGAGCCGATTTCTCAGGGGCCAACTTGCAGGGGGCGGATCTGCGCGGCATCCTCTTCAACACCCCTCAACCCTATTGGCTGCAGGTTTTGGGTCGACTGTCTGGATCGGCCAAGACGTTGGGAGGGATCCTGGCGGGCTTAGGGGGGCTGCTGGGCTCGGGTATCCTGGCCTTTTTGCTGGTCCGCCTGACCACGGGTGATTTGGTTTATGCGTTGGGAGCGGCTGGGATCGCTTTTTTGGTGGCCAGCTCGGTGCTCTGGTCTGTGACCGGTAGGGTTCGTTTGGCTCGCCATCCAGAAGACCAGAGCAAGCGCTTTACCAACTTTTGCAAAGCCGATCTGCGGGGGGCACGGATGGACGAGAAGCTGCGGAAGTTTGCCCGCCGACAGGGGGCCATCTTGAGTTGACAGGGGGTGGCAGAGCGGGGATCCGGCTTTGTGATAAGTGTCATCAAGCCGGGGAGGCCCCTCTGCGAAGGGATTGGTTGACCTGTTCTGTCAGAGCTCGGCAGGCCACGGTTTTGCCCTGCTGCCGATTCCCAACTTGGTCGTAAAAGACAATGCCATCAGCCCGGGAAAAGCCCAACGCCAAGAACAACAGCTCCAAAACCCCAAAAGACACAGTCTCCAACTCCGGCGCTCGCTCCCTCAGCTCCGCCAGGGTGGCCTGGGCGTCTTCCAGGTGGCCGAAAGCCGGGATCCACACATGGCTGACCGGTTCGCCTCCCGGCGAGGACTCTGTCTGGTCGGGCTTTTCTACCACCCGCACCGTCAGCCAGCCGCCATCGGGATAGCGCAAGGTGGTGTATTGCAGGTGATCCAGATGTTGGGCCACCTGGGTGAGCACATCCGCCACCTGTTGCATCACCGCTGCTGGGATCCCATTTTGCGGAGCGCTATCCACAAGGGCTGCGGCCTGCCCTGCCAGACTCACCACCATGATTGACAACAATCCTCATCCAGATTCAAAATAGATATTCGCAGCGATTGGGGCTGTAGTTCAATTGGTTAGAGCACCGCCCTGTCACGGCGGAAGTTGCGGGTTCGAGCCCCGTCAGCCCCGTACTCCTGAACACACTCTAACCTAGGAAGTTTCCTGCAGTCTCGTTATGGCCACGCAGCGCTGACCGCTCCCAGGCTCTTTTCCCTCGCTCGTAGGAGGGTGGCTGCATTCCCCCAAAGACCGGAAGCAGCGGGATGTTTTCCTTTGGAATGACCATGGGCAGGGCGTGTTGCAAACGGCATCGGCAATGTAGATAGGGCCATCGTAGGTTTGAATTGTGTCTGCGAGGAGCCGGTTCCCTTCCCGCTAGCGGGCCGTAGGCCCTAAACGTTGCAGGATGCAGCTAAGACCAGATCTGGCGGATGGGCAAGGTAAAGCCGGGTAGCACCTCTTCCCCTGAGAGAGTTTGCGGGTCTTCCAGCAATTCCGGCGCCTTCCCTGCCCGGTAGATCATCGCCCGCTTGCCCTTGGGATCCAGCAGCCATCCCAGCCGGCAGCCGTTGTCCATGTACTCCTGCATCTTGGCCTGGGTTTGAGTCCAAGAGTCGGTGGGCGAGAGGATCTCCACCACAAAATCGGGGCACAAGGGCAGAAAGCCCTGACGGGCTTCCGGATCCAAAGCTTCCCACTTCTCAATCGGGATCCAGGCTAAATCGGGAGAGCGGTCGCTGCCCGAAGGCAGAGAAAAGCCGGTGGAGGAATCAAATGTTTTGCCCCGGCCCGATTGCCGATTCCAAAGAGTTAGATCTGTGGTGATCTCGGCGCTCCAGTGGCCCGTTTCTCCCCCGGTTGGAGACATGATGACCAGCTCTCCTTGGGCAGTGCGTTCCAACTTCAGCTCAGGATTAGCGGCACAAAGCCGGATAAAATTCGCCCGCGTCAGGGTTATCAAAGGGCTTAAATTGAGCGTCAAAGTCGTCATGGCAGGAATTGGGCGTTTATTTGTCTATTGTCTATAAATTGCAGGGCGTTTTGCCTTGGAGACCGACAGGCGAGCTAGCGACCGGCCCTTTGTTCGCCAGCAAATTGGAGTAGACTGCTGCCGAGCAGGGGATCCTGAATCAAAAATTAAGCGACGACTTTTTTGAATCTTCGCCCCACGGGATCCCTGCCGCCACAGTTTCGGACTCACCTGGAGCCGAACTACCGCACCTCAGACCCGATGTACAAGCTCAACTTGGCCCTAGAAGAATTGCACCGCTACACCGCGGCCCCTGCTGAAGTGCCCCTAGAAGTGGTCGGTTCTGCCACGACTGCACAAGAATGAGAGCACCTCACCCATCAAACTGTTTATTGCTTGGTACTTTTCGGGTGGAGCTGCAAGAATGGCTGCCTCAGATTGCACATATGTAGATGGCAACAGTTCGTCGCGGCAGTGGGAGACAAGCTCTTGCGCCGCTTCTGGCGTGGTTTCCAAGTGAAACTGGAGGCCGATCACTGAGCGCCCAAGCTGAAAGGCCTGGTTCTCACAGCCTTCGCTCTTGGCAAGGTGAATTGCACCGGGTGGCAGCTCAAAAGTTTCCCCGTGCCAGTGGAAAACCTCAATTGAGGGCGAGAAGCGAAAGGTTAGCTCATCAGGGGGCTGTACCCCTTGTACCGGCCACCAACCTATTTCCTTAACGGGATTTGGAAACACTCGGCTACCCATTGCGCTGGCAATCAGTTGTGCCCCCAGACAGATGCCCAAAACCGACTTACCGGCCTCAATGGCATTGCGGATAAACCCCTTCTCCTGCACTAGCCAAGGAAACGCCCTTTCATCATTGGCGCTCATAGGGCCGCCCATGACGATGAGCATGTCAAATTCATCCAGGCTAGGCAATCTCGTCGATTCAAAAAACTTTGTGCCCGTTACCGGATATCCCTTGGCTTTGAGCCAGGACTCTATGTAGCCGAGACCCTCAAACGGCACATGTTGTAAGTAATAGGCACGCATACTGATTTCAATGACTAACACCGCAGTCCAGCATAGCTCCTGGGATTCCCTTGCTGGCAGTGCTTCCGGGATTAGAAGGTCAAGTTTCCCAAGGCTGAAGTTCTTCTCGATCTGCCGATTGCGTCATGCTTGGGGATCTCTAAGCTGTCACTGCTTCCGGTTTTATCTCTACTAGGAGTAAAGAGTAGACGAGATGGGATCCCTTCTCATCACTCACAAGCTGTTAGGGCTGGCAACATAACGGTATGCCGCTCTCTTCTTGCTCGCGCTGTACAGCCGGTCAGCGAGATCCGCAATTTCCAAATGTAACGCAAGCTGTTCTAGCCAGGCGACAGGAATTCCTTGTACACCATAGTACGCTCCTGCCACTTGCCCACATACCGCAGCGGTTGTGTCGGCATCGTCGCCTAGATTTGCCGCCATGAGAACCGCTTCCTCAAAACTGTGGGAACGAACGAAACACCACATCGCCGCTTCCAGACTGTCCACCACATACCCGGAGCCGCGTATCTCATCTTCCGGCTTTTGACAGTAGGCTCCACGGGCAATCGCAACGATCTTCTCGGCCCCCACGAATGTCTGGCTGTCACCCAGAGCAACCTCATCCTTTGAGCTACCAGATAACGCCCGACAAATGATCCGCGCCAAAAGACGACAAGCGTCTAGGCATTCCGCCGCACCGTGAGTAACTCGGGAACTCTCCGCTGCAAATCGTTCTGCTGCTTGCAGGTCCGGGAAGAAGAACATAGGAATCGGCGCTAACCGCATTATGCATCCATTGCCGGCTAAGCGCGGATCGCTTGACCCGGCAAAGGGGTTTCCTGTCTGGCGAAACCTGCGCAATGCAGAGGTGGTCGTAGAACCTATGTCGAAGCATGTCCCAGTACTGCTCAAGTAACCCGTCTCGGCCCACTTGCAATAACGCCTCATTTGATCATGAGCGTCGAACCCGTTGCACTCAACAAGGCTGGTTGCCAGGCAAAGCGCCATCGAAGTATCATCAGTCCACTGGCCTGCACGGAGATGGAATGGACCTCCACCGACCATATCCGTCAGCGGTGTAAAGCTTCCCCGTGGGCGAAACTCAACGGTAGTGCCGATAGCATCCCCAACGGCAAGACCGAGAAGACACCCGCGGAAACGGTCTTGTTGCTGCATCTGTGTTCTCCCAAGTGGGGTAACGTTTGAGCTCAGTCCGCGGCCCGTCAGGGCCGTCGCGCCTGCAGCGATGAGTTAGGAGTACTCAATATCTATTAAAACCTTTCCTTTACTACCAGCACCAACATTCACTTTTACCCCCTCAATGGGGACATCTAGATGGAAGCCTGCCTGCTCATCCATCATAATTTTCATCCGCTTTGCCCCGTGTTCTTTGCCCGCCTTGATTAAGTCAACGGCTACCTTCGATTGCTTCTCTACGGCTTTCCCAGGTTCTAGAAAATCGAAGACCTTATCAGCGATCCAAAAGAACGGAGCATAAATTTGGCCAAGAACAGGAATTTCAAGGAGATCTTTGATTGCGCTCCGAAAGCCATCTCTTGTTGTCAGGTCATAGTTGCTTTTCATAACTGGCACTTTGTCGGAAGGACTCCTATCAGTTGAACTCACCCGCCGTCAATGACTTAGAGTGCTGAAGATAGCCTAGCATCCAGTCGGGTGCAGTGATTTGTTATATTATGTAAATTTTTCGCTATTCGCCTCTACTACCCACCAACCCCAGCGCCCCCTCACCAACAACCTTTGGAGCAGGTCAGTGATGCTCTCCGAGTCAAGCACTACTCCTACCAGACTGAGAAATTTTATCTTCTCCGGATCCGTCGATATATCTTGTTTCACAACAAGCGACACCCCAAGGAGATGGGTGGCGAGCAGATCAATGCCTTCTTAACCCACTTAGCGGTGGAGGAGAGGGTGGCGGCGTCCACGCAGAACCAAGCTCTCAGTGCGCTGTTGTTCCTTTACCGAGAAGTTTTGCATCTGGAGCTAGACCTTGACCTAGACGCCGTACGAGCCATGCGCTCAAGCTATTTGCCTACGGTCTTAACCCCTGAGGAGGTCAAGGCTGTCATTGTGCATCTGTCTGGGATCTATCGCTTGGTGGTGCAGGTGCTGTATGGCAGTGGCTCGAGGTTGGCAGGAGCTCAGCAGCTCCGGGTTAAAGATGTGGATTTTGCCCAACGGCAACTGGCGATTCGCAATAGTAAAGGGATGGAGAGCCGGTTAACGATGCTGCCAGAAACCCTAGTGGAACCTTTGCAAGAACACTTGCCCTGGGTCAAGCGACAACATCAGCAGGACTTGGAATAAGGATACGGCTCTGTCTATATTGCCCTTTGCTTTGGAGCGCAAGTATCCCAAGGCAGAGCGGGAGTGGAGCTGGTAAATTGCGAATTGTTACATGTGTAACGGCTCTTAACGAACCCAGTTCCGTTTCTCTGGTAGAACGGGAAACAGGCGCTAGGGAAGAATGCCCATTCCCGGCCCACTTGCTTTTTTGCATTGCACAAGGGAGAGCGACTGCATGTTTACTCTGGTTAAGCCCATCACCCGCCACGTAACCCCTGCTGAGCTGGGGGGGCGCCGACTGATGAAGGTGGTGTACGTGGTGTTGGAGCCGCAGTATCAGAGTGCCCTGACGGCGGCGGTGCAGCGCATCAATGCCCAGAACCCCAAGCTGGCGGTGGAGCTGTCTGGTTACTTGGTGGAGGAGCTGCGGGATCCCGCGGGGTATGAGGCTTTCCGGCGGGATCTGGAGACGGCCAATGTCTTTATCGGCTCCTTGATCTTCATTGAGGACATTGCCCAGAAGGTGGTACAGGCAGTAGAACCCCTGCGGGAGCGGCTGGATGCGGTGGTGGTGTTCCCCTCCATGCCAGAGGTGATGCGCCTTAATAAGCTGGGATCCTTTTCCATGGCGCAACTGGGCCAATCCAAGAGCGCCATTGCCCAGTTCATGCGCAAGCGCCAACAGGGATCCAACTTCCAAGAGGGGATGCTGAAGCTGCTGCAGACGCTGCCCAAGGTGTTGAAGTACCTGCCCTTTGACAAGGCCCAGGATGCCCGCAACTTCATGCTCAGCTTCCAGTACTGGCTGGGCGGATCCCGCGAGAACCTGGAGAACTTTTTGCTGATGCTGGCGGATCGCTACCTGCCGGGGATGCGGGATCAGGTTAAGTTTGCCGAGCCGGTCACCTATTTGGAGATGGGCATTTGGCACCCGCTGGCGCCGCAGATGTTTGCCAGCCTGGCGGAGTATTGGGATTGGTACAACGCCCGCGAGGATCTGCCAGAAGACGTGAAGGATCCCCTGGCCCCCTGTGTGGGGCTGGTGCTGCAGCGCACCCACCTGGTGACGGGGGACGATGCCCACTACGTGGCCATGGTGCAAGAGCTGGAGTCGCGCGGGGCGCGGGTGGTGCCGGTGTTTGCCGGCGGCTTGGACTTTTCCAAGCCGGTGAACGAGTTTTTCTGGAACGAGCAGAAGACGACGCCAATTGTGGATGTGGTGGTGTCGCTGACGGGGTTTGCCCTGGTGGGCGGGCCGGCGCGGCAGGATCACCCCAAAGCCGTGGAGGCGCTGCAACGGCTCAATCGCCCCTACATGGTGGCGCTGCCCTTGGTGTTTCAATCCACAGAGGAATGGGCCACTAGTGACTTGGGCCTACACCCGGTGCAGGTGGCGCTGCAGATTGCCATCCCTGAGCTGGACGGGGCCATCGATCCCATCATCCTCTCGGGGCGGGACGCGGCCACCGGCAAGGCCCATGCTCTACAGGATCGGATTGAGCTGATCGCGGCGCGGGCCATCAAGTGGGCCAATCTGCGGCGTAAGCCCAAGCTGGAGAAGAAAATTGCCATCACCGTCTTCAGCTTCCCGCCGGACAAGGGCAATGTGGGGACGGCGGCCTACTTAGATGTGTTTGCTTCCATCCACCGCGTCATGCAGGCGCTGGCCCACAACGGCTATGACCTGGGGCCAGAGCTGCCCAAAACGCCGCAGGAGTTGATGGAGGCCATCCTGCACGATGCCCAGGCCCAGTACGCCAGCCCGGAGCTGAACGTGGCTGCCAAGCTGTCGGTGCGGGAATACGAGGCCCTGACGCCCTATGTCAAAGCCATTGAAAAATATTGGGGGCCAGCGCCGGGGCACCTGAACACCGACGGGCAGAATCTGCTCATCTACGGCAAGCACTTTGGCAACGTGTTCATCGGGGTGCAGCCCACTTTTGGCTACGAAGGGGATCCCATGCGGCTGCTCTTTTCCAGGTCGGCCAGCCCCCACCACGGTTTTGCCGCCTACTACACCTATTTGGAGAAAGTTTGGGGAGCCGATGCGGTGCTGCACTTTGGCACCCATGGCTCTTTGGAGTTCATGCCGGGCAAGCAGATCGGCATGTCGGGCGAGTGCTACCCGGATAATTTGATTGGATCCCTGCCCAACTTGTACTACTACGCGGCCAACAACCCCAGCGAGGCCACCATCGCCAAGCGGCGCGGCTACGCCTGCACCATCAGCTACTTGACGCCGCCGGCAGAAAATGCCGGCCTCTACAAGGGGTTGCAGGAGCTGCGGGAGTTGATTGGCTCTTACCAAACCCTGCGGGAGGGGGCACGGGGCATTGCCATTGTCAACGCCATCTGTGACAAGGCGCGCCTGGTCAACCTGGACAAGGACGTGGAGCTGCCGACGGTGGATGCCGGCCAGCTCACCCTGGAAGAACGGGACACGGTGGTGGGCCAGCTCTACGCCAAGCTAATGGAGATCGAGTCGCGGCTGTTGCCCTGTGGGCTGCATGTGATCGGGGCGCCCCCTACCGCAGAGGAAGCCATCGCCACCCTGGTCAGCATCGCCAGCATCGACCGCCCAGAAGAAGGGATCCTTGGCCTGCCGCGCATTATTGCCCAGAGCCTGGGCCGGGATATCGACGAGATCTACCGCAACCGGGATCGGGGGCACCTGGCGGATACGGAGCTGCTGGATCGCATCAACAAGGCCTGCCACAAGGCAGTGGCGGCCCTGGTGCAGGAGCAAACCGACGCCCAGGGGCGGGTCTCCAGGGTAGCTAAGCTCAACTTCTTCAACATGGGGCGGCAGGCGCCCTGGCTGGTGGCCCTCAAGGAGGCGGGCTATCCCCAGGTGGATGCAGAGCTGCTCAAGCCTCTGTTTGAGTTTTTGGAAGAGTGCCTTAAGCAAATTACGGCTGACTACGAGCTGGGATCGCTGCTGCGGGCCTTGGAAGGGGAGTACATCCTGCCGGGGCCGGGCGGGGATCCCATCCGCAACCCCAATGTGTTGCCGACGGGGCGCAACATCCATGCTTTGGATCCCCAGTCCATCCCC
Organism: Synechococcus sp. H55.2; assembly: GCF_047462495.1. Classification (NCBI taxonomy): domain Bacteria; kingdom Bacillati; phylum Cyanobacteriota; class Cyanophyceae; order Synechococcales; family Synechococcaceae; genus Synechococcus; species Synechococcus sp. H55.2. The sequence goes on from NZ_JANSJH010000034.1 coordinate 13,631, forward strand.
ACGGCAGCGGCCATCAAGTCGGCGGAGATCGTGGTGGAGCGGCTGCTGGCCCGCGAGTTGAGCGCCAACGGCGGCAGGTACCCGGAAACCATCTCGGTGGTGCTCTGGGGCACGGACAACATCAAGACCTATGGGGAATCGCTAGCCCAGGTGCTGTGTTTGCTGGGGGTGCGTCCCAAGCCGGATGCCCTGGGGCGGGTGAACAAGGTGGAGCTGATCCCTCTGGCGGAGCTGGGGCGGCCCCGCATCGACGTGGTGGTCAACTGCTCGGGGGTGTTCCGGGATCTGTTTGTCAACCAAATGGCTCTCCTCGACCGGGCGGTGAAGCTGGCGGCCTTGGCCGACGAGCCGCTGGAGCTGAACTTTGTGCGCAAGCACGCCCTACAGCAGGCCAAGGAGCTGGGGCTGACGCTGGAGCAGGCAGCAACGCGGGTCTTTTCCAACGCTTCCGGCTCCTACTCGGCCAACATCAACCTGGCGGTGGAAAACAGCTCCTGGGAAGACGAGAGCGAGCTGCGGGAGATGTATCTATCCCGCAAGTCCTTTGCCTTCGGCTCCAATCTGCCCAACCAGCAGATGCGGCAGCTTTTTGAGGCCAGCCTGAAAACGGTGGACGTTACCTTCCAGAATCTGGATTCCTCGGAGATCAGCCTGACGGATGTCAGCCACTACTTCGACTCGGATCCCACCAAGCTGGTGCAGAGCCTGCGCCCGGACGGCAAGGCCCCCTCGGCCTACATGGCGGATACCACCACGCCCAACGCCCAGATCCGCACCCTGAGCGAGACGATCCGCCTTGATGCTCGCACCAAGCTGCTCAACCCCAAGTGGTATGAGGGCATGCTCAAGCACGGCTACGAAGGGGTGCGGGAGATCGCCAAGCGGCTGGTGAACACCTCCGGCTGGTCGGCCACGGCAGGCGCGGTGGACAACTGGATCTACGAGGAAACCAACGAGACCTTCATCAAGGACGAGGCGATGCGGCAGCGGCTGATGAACCTCAACCCCCACTCCTTCCGGCGCATCGTCGGATCCCTGTTGGAGGTGCACGGGCGTGGCTACTGGCAGACTTCCCAGGCCAATATTGAGCGCCTGCAGGAGCTGTACCAAGAAGTGGAAGACCGGATCGAGGGGGTGGAATAGGGGCCAAAGGGGATCCCTGCCGATCGTTGGCGCCGTTGCCACTGGAAGAGGGGTGCGGGAGTTCTACCCCAGCAAACCCGACCAGTGCAGGTAGGCTTCCACCAGGGGGGATCCCGCCAAGGCGGCCACGGCACCGCCCAGAGCCAAGTAGGGGCCGAAGGGGATGGGTTTGCCCAGGCGGGCCTTTCCTTTGGTCATGGCCAGCAGGCTGCCCAGCAAGCCGAAGCCGGAACCCAAAAGGAGAGTCACCACGACTCCTTGCCAGCCCAGCCACATGCCGATCAGAGCCAGCAGCTTGCCATCTCCTCCGCCCATGGCCTCCCGCTGCAAAACCCAGCGGGCAACAAAGCCAATGCCCTCCAGCAACCAAATGCCCAATACGGCCCCCGCGATCCCGGCCACCAGCGACAGGCCCATGGCCGCCAGGGATCCGGATCCTTCCAGCCAGGGCAGCGCCAAGCGGGCCAGCAGCCCCGCCACCAAGCCGGAGCGGGTGAGCGCTTCCGGCAGCAAGAACGTGTCCAGATCAACCAGCGCCAGGGCCAGCAGCCAGCCCAACAAGACACAGGTGAGGATCCCGCGGGGGGAAAAACCCAAGATGGCGATGCTGAGGCCAAACAGCCCCAGGGTCAAGGCTTCAACGGCAGGGTAGCGCCAGCTAATCTGCGCACCGCAGTGGCGGCAGCGGCCCCGCAGCAGGAACCAGCCCAGAATGGGGATGTTCTCCGTCGGGCCCAGCGGTGTTTTGCAGTGGGGACAATGGGATCCAGGATAGAGCAGAGAGAGGCCCCGCGGCAGGCGATAGACTACCACATTGAGAAAGCTGCCCACACAGGCTCCTAGCACCAACACCAGCACCCAGCCCAACAGGCGCAGCTCCCAGATGCCGTTCGCGTCGGCGTTGCTCAGCCACATTGCGCAAGCGCTGCGTAGCAGGAGAGAAGGTTGAGCATGGCAACCACTTCAAAAGGGCAGGAGAAGAACGGGAGAGGAGCCCTTCTGCCTCACCGCAGCGGCTCCAACTGCTGCAGCGGAATAAAGGTTTCTTGGGGCAGCAGAATGGGAAACTCAGAAAAGATCAGATCCCCTCTCAGGGTACGGCGGTGGATGACCACACCCCGCGGCGGCTGCTCCAGCACCTCCGGTCGATGCTGGAGATGAAATTGATAGATCTGACGAGCTGCTTGCAGCAACGCGCTGTCCATGTGCGGTTTCCCTACCTTGCGAAGCCCACTATTACCCTAACGATGTTCCCAAAGTCGCTTGGGATCCCTAACGTTCTGTCCGCCCTCTTTGAGCTTTTTTAGAAACGCTTAAGGTTCCTTAAAAGAGCCTTAAAAAGCGAGGATCCCTTGAACCGTTCGCACAAACGGAATGGAGTCTCTACACCTGCTCCTCCCCAAAAGACAAGCTGAGCCAGCCTGGCCCTGGCAAGCCTAAACCCAGGATATCGCCGCCGGGGGGTTATGGGCCATCTCCGCCCACTCAATTCCCAATACTCTTTAGGGAACGGGGGCATGCTTCTGGCAACCATGAAGCATTCTGGAGTTGTCGGCAGCCGGCTTAAGACGGTTTGCCCTCAGGGCTGGGGGAGATCAAGTTTGGGCCCATGCTGTAGGAAGAGCCACGGTAACTGGGTTTGGGGTTAAGCTTGTCTTGGAAGCGGGTGATGATCTGGATGGTGCGCTGCACGTCTGCCGGAAAGATCACCACCAGGTCTCCGGGTTCGGCCTTTTCCAAAGCAGTTTCGATGGCAGTTGCCTCATCCAGGATCTCCTGCAAGCGATCCCCTGCCTTTTCCTGTTCCCAACCCTGCCGGATCAGAGCGGCCACTTCGCCTGGCTCCCGTCCCCGCCGGTCATCATCTTCTTTGACGATGGCTCGGTCGAACATCCGCGCCGCCAGGACTCCCAACTCTCTCAGATCGCTGTTGCGCCGATCCCCGGGGCCGCCAATCACGCCAATCTTCCGCTGACAATCCCAGCGTTCCAGGGTGCTCTGAATGGCCTCGTAGCCTGCCGGGTTGTGGGCGTAGTCCACCAACACCTGGTAGCCGCCCACATCGAACAAGTTGAGCCGACCGGGGGTTTGAGCCACAGAACTGGTAAAGGTGCCCAGTGCCATGCGGATGTCGTCGATGGAAACCCCGTGCAGGAAGGCGGCCAGGGTGGCGGCCAGGGCATTTTGGATCATGAAGCTGGCCTTGCCGGAGAGGGTGAGGGGAATGTTGGTTACATCTTCGATGCGCAGTTTCCAGCCCCGTTTCAAAATCGAGATGTGACCCTCTTCATAAACAGCCGCTGTGCCCCCGGAAGCAATGTGCTTTTGAATGAGGGGATTCTCCGGGTTCATGCTGAAATAGGCCACCGTCGCCTTGACGTTGGCGGCCATGGCGGCCACCAGGCCGTCGTCGGCATTTAAGACGGCGTAGCCCCGCTCGTGTACCGCCTCCACCAAAACCGATTTGACGCGGGCCATGTCTTCCAGGGTTTCGATGTCCCCCAGCCCCAGGTGATCTGAGGTTACGTTGAGCACCACGCCAATGTCGCATTCCGGGAACCCCAAACCCTCCCGCAAGATACCGCCCCGTGCCGTTTCCAGCACCGCCACTTCTACGGTGGGATCCCGCAGTACCAGGCGGGCGCTGTGGGGGCCGGTCATGTCTCCCTTGGCAATTTGATGGTTTTGAATGTAAACGCCGTCGGTGGTGGTAAAGCCGACCCGCTTGCCGATACCTTTGAGGATGTGGGCGATCAGGCGGGTAGTGGTGGTTTTGCCGTTAGTGCCGGTGACGGCCAGGATGGGGATACGGGTGTGGCTGCCGGGGGGAAAGAGCATGTCGATGATGGGCTCGGCCACATTGCGCGGGATCCCTTCGCTGGGGGCCAGGTGCATACGCAAACCCGGAGAGGCGTTCACTTCGACGATGCCGCCGCCGGTTTCGTTGACGGGCTGGGCGATGTCCGGGCAGATGAGGTCGATGCCCGCCACATCCAGGCCGATGATCTGAGCTGCCCGCTCGGCAATAAAGGCATTGTAGGGGTGGATGATATCGGTGCAATCGACGGCAATGCCGCCGGTGCTCAGGTTGGCCGTGGACTTGAGGGTGCAATGCTCTCCTTCGGGCAGCACGGTATCCAGGGTGTAGCCTTTGCTCTCCAGGATGCGCAGGGTCATGTCGTCAACGCTGATCTGGGTCAGCACGTTTTCGTGACCAAACCCCCGCCGCGGATCCCGGTTGACCGCATCGATCAACTCTTGAATGGTGGAGCGGCCATCCCCCACTACATGGGCTGGGATCCGTTTGGCCACGGCCACCAGTTTGTTGTTGATCACCAGCAGGCGGTAGTCATCCCCCACCAGGTGTTGTTCCACCAACACCACATCGGAGTACTGGCTGGCCGCATCGTAGGCGATCTCGGCGGCCTCCAAGCTGGTGATGTTGACGGTGATGCCCTTGCCATGGTTGGCGTTGAGGGGCTTGATCACCACCGGAAAGCCCCCCACATCCTCGATAGTGGCCGCCAACTCGCTGCGACGCCGCACGGTGTAGCCCTTGGGCACCGGGATCCCCATGTCTTGCAGCAGTTCTTTGGTGGCCCGTTTGTCGGCGGCCAGGTCGGCGGCAATGATGCTGGTTTTTTCGGTGGTGGTGGCTTCGATGCGCTTTTGGTAGACTCCGTACCCCAGTTGCACCAGGGATCCCTTGTTAAGGCGGAGATAGGGGATGCCGCGCAGGGCGGCCTCATCCAGCAGAGCTTGGGTGCTGGGACCGAAGCGGACGTTTTCTCGGATCTCTCGCAACTCTTGGATGTCCAGCTCCAGGTCGCGGCGGTAGTCTTCTCCATCCACCAAGGCCTGACAGAGATACACTGCAGCTTTGGCGGCAAAGCGCCCGGCTTCTGCCTCCTGATACTCAAAGACGACGTTGTAGGTGCCGGGGGTGGAGGTTTCGCGGGTGCGGCCAAAATCCACTTTCATGCCGGCCAGGGTCTGCAGTTCCAAAGCCACATGCTCCACCACATGGCCCATGAGGGTACCCTCTTCCACCCGTTGCAAGAATCCCCCATAGCAGCCGCGGGAGCACTGATGTTCCCACAGTCCCGGCAACAAGGTCTGCAACCTTTCTTTAAAACCCGGAATGGTGTTGGTGGGGCGCTCCCGCAGGTCTTCCAGATCGAGCCGCATTTGGATCAGCTTGTGACGACGGATGCTCCAGTAGTTGGGGCCACTGAGAACGCGGATGGATCGAATGCGCATAGGGTTCAAGGAAAACGGTAGAGAGGGGAACAGACGACTGCTGCTTATCTGAGAAGGTTGGCTCGGGGAACTTCCTCGGCATCTGCGAGCCCTACCTGGTGCTGCAAAGCACTTGAACAGCTCGCCACGCGAACAGCCCTAATCTACACTCCCTTTGCCAGGGGCGAGAAAGAGTATCCTTTAATACGATTTTTTGGCAGGCGAGCAAGGTTAAGACAACGCCATGGATCCCGCCTGAGCGGGACAGTACAGTGGGGGCAAACGTGCCGCGGAAACATGGAAAGAACCTATCTGCTGGGGCTGGGCTGGATCCTGGGCCTGTTGCTGCGGGCCTGGCCGGCGGTGAGCGGCTGGGGCTGGGGGATCCCGCTGGGGCTGGGATTGGTGGGATCCCTGGGGTGGCGGCGACGACCGCGTTTGGCCCGCACCTGGCTGGCGATGGGTCTGGTGGGCTGCCTGGCCTGGGCCTACCTGGGCTGGCGGCAGCCGGTTCCCGGCCCGACGGATATTAGCCTGCTGGCCCCACAGCCGCAGATGAGCCTGGTGGGCACCGTTCTTGCGGAGCCCCGTCCCACCCGCAGCGAGCGGCGGCAGTTTTGGCTTGAGGCGGAGCAGGTGTTGGAGGCCAACTCCACCGCTCGCCAGGTGAGCGGCAAGCTCTACGTCACTGCCAGCCCTGAAGCTCTCCCAAGCCAGGATCTCCATCCCAACCAGCGGGTGCGCCTGACGGGATCCCTCTACCTTCCCAGTCCAGCCCTGAACCCAGGCAGCTTTGATTTTCAGGTCTATCTGCAGCGGCAGGGGGCTTTTGCGGGGTTCAGCGCTCGCGAGGTGATTCCCCAACCGGGCGGGAGGGGCTGGGGAGGTTGGGTGTTGCGGCGGCGGGTGCGGGAGGCGTTCATTGCCGGGCTGGGGGAGCGGCAGGGGAACCTCTTGGCTTCCCTGGTGCTGGGATCCCGCGCTGCTCAACTGGACTTTGATTTGCAGGATGCCTTTCGAGAAGTTGGCCTGGCCCACGTCCTGGCGGCCTCTGGGTTTCACGTGTCGCTGCTGGTGGGGGTGGTGTTCGTCCTGACGCGGCGGCTGCCGGTGCGCCTGCAGCAAGGGATCCTCCTGGCGGTCTTGGGGATTTACCTCACCTTGACGGGGTTTACGCCTTCGGTGCTGCGGGCGGCGGTGATGGGGGTGGCGGCCATGCTGGTACTGACGGAGCCCAGACTGGAAGGAAAAGTCAGGCTTAACCCCCTGGGGACGCTGCTGGTGGCGGCAGTTTTGCTCTTGATCTACCAGCCCCTGTGGATTACGGACTTGGGGTTTCAGCTTAGCTTTGCCGCCACCTTGGGGCTGCTGGTGGGGACGGCGCCGATCGTGTCCCGGCTGGACTTTTTGCCGCCGGCGGTGGCTACCGCTCTGGCCGTTCCGCTGGCCGCCCAGATCTGGACCCTGCCGCTACAGGTGGTTATCTTTGGCCGCATCCCCACCTACTCGCTGCTGGCCAACCCGCTGCTATTGCTTCTAGTAGTGCCGCTGCTGGTGGCAGGGTTTGGGGCGGCCCTGGTGGCCTTGATCTGGCCGGGGCTGGGATCCCTGCTGGCCCGGCCCTTGACGTTTTTGCTCACGCCTTTGATTAACTGGGTGAGCTGGATGGCCGGCTGGCCCCTAAGCTCCTACTACACCGGCAGGGTCTCGTTGCTGCAGTGCCTGCTCCTCTACGGGGCGCTGGTGGCCCTGACCTTTTGGCCCCGCTGGCGGCGGGCTTTCCGCTGGCAGGGTACTGCTCTGGTTATGGCTGCCATCCTGCTGGGGCCAAGGCTGTGGCCGGGGCCGCCAGTTCAGATCACGGCTTTGGCCAGTGGCCGTATCCCCATCCTGGCCATCCAAGCCGAAGGACGCCATCTCTTACTGAACAGCGGCGATCCCCGCTTGGCCGAGCGCACGGTGCTGCCCTTTTTGCGGCAGCAGGGCCTGCGCCGTCTGGAGGGGGCGGTGGCCATGACCTCTGCCGGCTCGGCCAATGGGGGCTGGGAGATCCTGCTTTCGGCTTTCTCCATCGGGCAGTTCTGGGATGGGGGCGGCGTCAATGCCGCCTCGGACAGCTACCTGCGCTCCCTCAGCGCCGTGCAAGCAGCCGGGATCCCCTATCAAGTCTTGCGGCCTGCGGATTGGATCCCTTTTTCGGAGCGGCTGAAGCTGCAGGCTGTCCACACCAACCCCCTGGTGTTGACCCTGGAGGCGGAGGGATCCCGTTGGCTGCTCTTGGGATCCGCCGGCACCAACGTCCAGGCTGAGCTGACCGGATCCCCCCTGCTGCCGGCCCAGATCGACTGGCTGTGGTGGGATGGGGGATCCGTGATCCTGGACTTGCTGGAGCGCTTTCAGGTGCAGGCGGGCATCAGCTCCGGCCCTGTTGGCGAGGCAGTAGCCACCTGGTTTCGGCAAAAGCAGCGGCCCCTCTACATCGCCGATCGCGTTGGAGCAGTGAGCTGGTCGCGGCGGGGCGTGCAAACCCTGAGGGCGCAACTGGACGGATAGGTGG
>NZ_JANSJH010000035.1:0-3323 GCF_047462495.1 Synechococcus sp. H55.2
TGGGAGAGGGGCTGGGGGTGAGGGAGCAGAGCGGTCTGGGAACGTCCCTAGAAATCTCGGTCGCGCAAGCGGTGCGTCGCTTGAAAACGATAGACTGGGGTGTACAGCTCTCAATCTGCCCTGGATCTGGGAAGATTCTCAAAAGATCGCCAAGATCTAACCGTCGATGACCCACCTCCCTAAGTCCCCTTCGGGATCTGCAACCCTGGCCCCTCCCCGCACCTTCCCTCTTACCGCCGTGGTCGGACAGCAAACCGCCAAGCTGGCTCTATTGTTGGCGGCGGTGGATCCCGGCTTGGGAGGGGTGGTGCTGGTGGGGCCACGGGGCACGGCCAAGTCGGTTTTAGCCCGAGGGATCCACGCCCTGCTGCCTCCTATCGAGGTGATTGCCGGCTCCTATTGCAACGACGACCCGGCGCGGCCCGAGACCTGGTCAGACTGGGCCAAGGCCCGCTACCCCCAGGGAACAACGCCCCCCACCCGGGTGATGGCCCCTCCCTTTGTCCAGATTCCCTTGGGGGTGACGGAGGATCGGCTCTTGGGATCCGTGGATGTGGAGGCCTCGGTGAGGCAGGGGGAAACGGTTTTCCAACCGGGGCTCTTGGCCGCCGCCCACCGGGGCGTGCTCTATGTGGACGACATCAACCTCTTAGACGACGCCATCGTCAACCTGCTGCTGACGGTGGTAGGGGAGGGGGTAAACCGCCTGGAACGGGAAGGGCTAAGCCTGCAGCACCCCTGCCGGCCTCTCTTGGTGGCCACCTACAACCCCGAAGAGGGATCCCTGCGCCCCCACCTGCTGGATCGCCTGGCCATGGTGGTGCCGCTGGAGCGGGAGCTGAGCCTGGAGGAACGGCGGGAGATCGCCCAGCGGGCCAACCAATTCGGCGATGCCCCCGACCCTTTTCTGGCGGAACACCAGGCGGAACTGGAGGAAATCCGCACCCAGATTATCCTGGCGCGGGAGTGGCTGCCCCAGGTCAAACCGCGGCGGGAACAGATCCACTACCTGGTGCAAGAGGCCATCCGCGGCAACGTCCAAGGCCATCGAGGGGAGCAGTTTGCCCTGCGGGCCGCCTGTGCCCTGGCCGCGCTGGAGGGACGGGATCGCCTGGTAGCCGAAGATCTACAACAGGCGGTACAACTGGTGCTGCTGCCCCGCGCCCGCTACGACCCCGAGCAACCCCCGCCGCCACCCCAATCGCAACAGCCGGATCCCCCGCCGCCAGACCCCGACAACGCCGGTGAGGACAAGGAGGAAACGGATCCCCAGCCGGAAAATCTCAGCCTGCCGCAGGAGTTTTTCTTCGATCCTGAGCAGGTGGCCCTCGACCCGCGCCTCTTGGCCTTCGCCCAATCTCTGAACCAGCAGGGAAAAACGGGATCCCGCAGCCTGGTGTTCAGCGCCGACCGGGGCCGTTACATCAAGCCGATTCTGCCCCAGGGCGCCAACCCCCGCATCGCCGTCGATGCCACCCTGCGGGCTGCTGCCCCCTACCAGAAAAGTCGCCGCCTGCGGCAGCCGGGGCGGGCCGTCATCGTCGAGCCCGGCGACATCCGCGCCAAAAAGCTGGCCCGCAAAGCTGGAGCCTTGGTGATCTTTGTGGTGGATGCCTCCGGCTCCATGGCCCTCAACCGCATGCAAGCGGCCAAAGGCGCCGCCCTGCGCCTGCTGACCGAGGCCTACCAAAACCGCGACAAGGTTGCCCTCATCGCCTTTCGTGGCGAGGCTGCCGAAGTGCTGCTGCCCCCCACCCGCTCCATCGAGCTGGCCCGCCGCCGCCTGGAATCCCTGCCCTGTGGCGGGGGATCCCCACTGGCCCATGCCCTCACCCAAGCGGTGCGCCTAGGGGTCAACGCCCGCGCCAGCGGCGACGTGGGTCAGGTGATGCTGGTGGCCCTCACCGATGGCCGGGGCAACATCCCCCTCAGCCGCTCCCTGGGACGCAGCGAAGGCGATCCCATCGACCTGAAGCAGGAGCTGCGGGAGATCGCCCTGCGCATCCGTGCCCTGGGATTGAAGCTGCTTTTCATCGACTCGCAGAGCCGCTTTGTAACCACCGGCTTTGGCGCCGAGCTGGCGGAACTGGCGGGCGGGCGGTACTTTCATCTGCCCCGCGCCACCGACCAGGGAATTGCAGCCGTGGCCCGCTCGGCCATTCAAGAAGGACGCACTTCTCTCTGAAGGAGCAGCCGCGGCGGTGTTTGTAACTTTTCTTAATGGTTGGTTATGATCTCTGTAGGCGCTCTTCACCTTGCCCTATGACTACAGGACTCCTGCCGGAACTGCTCCTTGAGAATCCTATGGCTGTTGACTGGGTCAGTCGGGGCGTGAGCGCAGCCATTCGCGCTCTCTTCAAGCAGGTAGAGCGGCTGGAGGCGCGTGTGCGAGTCGAGCCTGTCGCCAAGCTGTTGCAAGGACGCATCGACAGCTTTGAGCTGTTGGGCCAGCACCTGCAGATGTACAACGGCCTGAGGCTTTCGGCCCTAGAGCTGTTTTGCAATGCTGTGGCCATTGATTTCAGCCAAATCTGGCAGGGGAAGATCAAGCTGCGCCAGCCGGTACAGGCCACGATGCGGGTGGTGCTGAGCGAAGCCGATCTGGCCCAATCCTTCAACACGCCTTTTGTGCTGAACAGGCTGGCCTTGGTAGGGCAGGATGGCAAATCCCTATCCTTCCACCACGTTCGTATCGCCATCACTCCGGCGCGTCGACTGGAATTGCAGGCAAACGTACAGCAAGCAGAGGCCAGGTCTCTCCGCGTTGGTTTTTCCGCCCAGGTTGAGGTGGTGGAGCAGCGTCGCATCCGCTTTACAGATCCGATGTTTGTGGGTGATACAGAGGCGGAGCTGGCGTTGAGCCGGGCCTTGGTCGATCACCTGAATGGGCTTCTGGACTTGGATCAGTTGGCCTTGCGGGGTACGGAGCTGCGGGTAGATCGGGTGAACCTACAGCCCCGGCAGATGGTTCTGTACGGCAGCGCCACCCTGGCGCACTTTCCCATGCGCCAACCGCAATGGGAAAATGCTTGACAACCTTTCGGCGGGCAGCTACGCTCAATAGTGGTGAGGAGTGAAGAGAAGAAGCCTCTGGGGTCGAAACACGGACAGACTCCCAGAGGTTTTTTCATGGCCTATTCACGCGATCCCAATCCCGACGGGGACGCCGCGCCCATGCCCAGGCCCGCCGGGTTTTATAGTCATTTCAAATGGCAATGCAACGTTTCTCTACGTCGTTGTTGCTACACAACGCTGTTCTAACTCCCCTCTCCCTCTGGGAGAGGGGTTGGGGGTGAGGGCCTCTGGGAGAGGGGTTGGGGGTG
>NZ_JANSJH010000035.1:3423-21484 GCF_047462495.1 Synechococcus sp. H55.2
GCCTCTGGGAGAGGGGTTGGGGGTGAGGGTAGCGGCGCGGAGCGCTTGGGTTGGCGACAAAGTGTCTCAATCCTGTTTGAAACGACTATAACCCTAGGGGCTGGAAGACTTCTCTCAGCACTCCAGGCGTCCCAATCAGCTCTGGATTTGAATTCAGGCTGGGACAGAGCGCCTGGCGCAACTCTTTGCCCGGCAGGGATCGGGTGTCAGGGATCCCAGTTCAGTTGGGAGTGCCCCTGTTTTTCGCCGGCCCTCTTGACCCCTCTGCTGGTCTCTGGCCTAATTCAAGTTAAGCCTCTCTTCCATTCCCCCTTGAGACACCGCCTCCTTGAGTTTTGGCGTCGCCGCTTTCCCCACAGCTTGCGCACGCAGGTGGCGCTGGTGATTGCCAGCCTTTCCTTTGTCCCCAACTTGGTGTTCATCCTGTCGGTGCAGTGGATCTGGCCCGACACGCAATTTAGTGCCGAAGGGATCATTCTGCTGCTGCTGTGGATCCCGTTGCTGGCGGTACTATCGGCGGTGGTGGGCTATGTCCTGTCTTCTTTGATCCTGCGCCCCCTCACCTTGCTGGCCCGCGAGTTGGCCCACCTAGAAACCTTGATCAACCAGCCGGCCCGTTGGAATTTGCTGCTTCGTACCCAGGATCCCCAAGAGGCCCTAATCCTGCGGCAGGCTTTTGCCCATTTGCTGCGCCAGATCCAGATCGACCAGTTGCGGCGGGAGGCCTTCATCGCCACCTTGGTGCATGACTTGAAAACTCCCCTCATCGCCTTTGGACATCTGCTGAGCGCCTTCAAGCAGGAGCAGCAGTTGGATCCCCGGGAACGGCTTGCCCTGCTGGATCGCATCCTGGAGGAGAACCAACACAACCTGGCGCTGGTGCAAAAAATGGTGGAGGCCCACCGCCTGGAGCGGGGCGAGATCGAGCTGCACCCTCGTCTTTGCGATCTGGGATCCTTGGCCAGAAGAGTGGCCGAACGCATGGGATCCCTGGCCCAAGAACGGGGGATCGACCTGCGCGTGGAAGGAGAGGGCTGGGGCAACGCCGATGAGGCCGAGCTGGAACGGGCGCTGGTGAATCTCGTGGACAACGCCTTGCGCTACGCCCGCCATGCGGTGGTGCTGACCGTCAGCCCTCGCCAGATCCAGGTGCGGGATGATGGCCCTGGCCTGCCGGCTCCCCTGGAAGAGCTGGCCCAGCCCTACATCGCCCAGCCCATCCACATCGCCGGCCAGCGCTACCCAACCGGATCGGGAGGTCTGGGACTGTACATTGCCAAGCGCATCCTGCAAGCCCACGGGGGTGACTTGCGGTTGATCGAGACGGGATCCCAGGGCGCCACCCTAGCCCTGGTGCTGAGTTAAGGCCCCACCAACAGGGCGGCCCCGATACATCAATCGGTACTTCATCTGTGGGGTCGAGTCTTTTTGCCCTGGTTTTTCTTCTGCTGTGATGGGTTGTAAAGAGGCAGTGGGAGGATGCGCCTGAGTGGAGGAAGAGGATGTACGGCTGACCTTGCCAGGCCACAAACCCGCTTGCTCCAGAGCCCTGTAGAGTGCCTCCGTGTCAATAGGCCAGAACCATCTGGCAGCCTCGTAAACTCGCTCGAGGGAGTGGAGAATATCCCCGGCCTCGGCCAAGCCAGGGATTACATCCGCTGCCCCCTGATAAATTGCCCAGCGTCGCTCTGCCGGCTCGATGTGGCGACCGGGATAATGAGTCAGGATCACAGGGATATTGGGCAGCTTGCTTTGGCACTCTCGGCAAAAGGCATAGGGGTTAAACAGCCCCGTCGTCATGTCCACCACCATCAGATCCAGATCCAGAGGCTGACTGGTTGCCACCTCCAGCAACGCTTCACAGGGGGAAACCAGCACCACAGAGTGTCCCTGCGACTCCAGTCCCAACTTCCAGAGATGAACTTGTGAGGCTTGGCCCTGAGCCAGCAGTATGGCTTTGCTCATAGGGGATGAAAATGTAGAAGGAAAGTTAAAGGCTTGCTCTACCCGCTGATCCGTCATACGTCAGAATCGCGCACGGAGCGTAATGTAGCATTCTCAAGAGGAGCAAATAGTAACCGGATATACAAGTGCTGCTGTGGAAACCCAACCTTCTGGGCGCCCACCCCGGAGCCCCACCAGCGAACTTTTGGGCGCGGCCTGTCCGGTGGCCTCAATTTTTGTCTCGCTCAACCCCATCAGGGATCCCTTCTGGCTCGGCTGCCAATTCAGCTTGTAGGGCCTGCCACTCTTCCGCAGAGAGCGAATGGAGCTTCTCTTGGATTTGCTGGGTTTCGAAGCTGGCCCACTGAGCCTTCAAGGTCATTTCCCCACGCAGCACCCGCCTCAGGTAGCCCAAAGTCCAGCCCAAGCACGCCAGCAAAAGCACCACGCTGGATATCTGCTGCGCAGCCCCCGTGTCTAAGCCCGCCCAAAGCAGCAGGCCGTAGAGGCCGCCGCCCCCCAACAGCAGGCCTAGGCCGACGCCAAGAACATCCAATCTGCGCATGACCCGGTAATCGACAAATGGCCGGCCTCACAGCGACCGAGGCTTGGGTCGAAATGTCATGAAGGGAGCCACCAGCACCATGCCGGGAAAGAAAAACAAGACTAAGAAAAACATCAGCACCTTTTCCCAAGCGCCAGCCGAAGTCCAGCGTTTGTCCACATACAGCAAAGACAACAGCGGCAACACCAGCAGATAGAGTATTGCCAAACCGGCATAAGTTGCCCAAATCAACGATGGGGTAGAAGCCATGTCGAGTACGTCCCGCAGCTATTTGACCGTGTCAAACAAATCTAACAGCATTGTAAAGGGATTTGTCGGCTTGCGGGAGTCGGCAACTCGGCCAACTGATCACAGGCTCGCGCTGATCGCCCCAACAGGGCAGGTGGGAACGCATTGTTCGCACATGACACAGCGGTTGCGGGAGAACTCCAGTTTCCAGTCGGGAGCGGAAATCCTGAGGGCCTCCGTGGGGCAGACTCCGGTACACAAGCCGCAGTCCACACACAAATCGGGGTCGATCTGAATTGCCTCGGCCCGTTCGGCCACCTCAATGCCCAGAGACTGTACCCACTCCAATCCAGCCTCCACCTGGTCGATGTCCCCTGAGAGCTCCACCACCAAGGTTCCCACTTCGTTGGGGGCTACCCTGGCGCGCACAATATTGGCGGCCACATCAAAATCTTTGGCCAATCGATAGGTGACGGGGACATTCACCAAATGGCGGGGAAAGATTAGGGTGACTCGTTTGCGCACGAGTTTGGCCTGAGTATCTGAGGTGCCGTGACTCTTCCAGTATGGCAGGCTGCTGGCGGCATCCTCCCGTCCTGCATGGGCAGAAGCAGGGAGGCGGGATCCCACGGAAGCTGTGAAGGGCGTCCCGCAGCCTGTCACAATGGGATCAGAGCGTTTTTGTTGATCCCCATGAACTCGGCCCAGCCCTGCCTCAACTCCGAGCACTATCGGCAGATGTTGGTGCGTGATGGCGAGCGTCGCTTCCGCGAGTGGCACACTGCTTTCCTCAACTATCAGCGGCAGTTTTTGCAAGAGATGAAGCGATTGCAGCTCCGTTCTTCCCGGAATCGTTGATCTGGAATCGCCAATGGGTTCAGTAATGCCTACGGCCAACCCTTTGTGCCCTCTTCCGGTCTCTTCTCAGCCTGATTCCTCCCTCCGCCAAGAAACTTTGGAACTGCTGGAGTGGCCCCGCCTCTGTCAGCACTTGGCCACCTTTGCCGCCACGCCGCTGGGCCGCCGCGCCTGCTTGGAGCTGGATCCCTGGCAGAGTCGCGCCGACAGCGAAGCCTATCTTGAGCAGACTGAAGAGGCGATCCGCCTCGATCGCTCGCAGGCGGGCGGAGTTTCCATGGCAGGGATCCACAACTTGCTGCCGGCCTTGGAACGAGCCGAACGGGGAGGGATCCTGAGCGGGGAAGAGCTGGTGCAGGTTGCTACAACTCTAGGATCCGCCCGCCGCATCCGCCGTTTGATCGATGACCAGGACTGTCTGCCCCGCCTGCAGGCTTGGGTGAGTGACCTACGCACCTACCCGGAACTGGAGCAGGAGATCTTTCGCTGTCTGGAGGAGCAGGGGGAGGTGCGGGACAGTGCCAGCCCCGTCCTTGCCGATCTGCGCCGGCAGCAACGGCAGCAACGCAGCCAGATCCAAGAGCGCCTGCAACAGTTGATGAGCCAGTACCCCCAGGCGCTACAGGATACCCTGATCGGCCAGCGGCAGGGGCGGTTTGTGCTGATGGTGAAGGCCGCCCAGCGGGATCTCATCCGCGGCATTGTGCACGACAGCTCTGCCAGCGGGGCCACCCTCTATGTGGAGCCCTATGCGGTGGTGGAACTGGGCAACCGCTTGCGGGAAACCCAAGCTCAGATTCAGGCAGAGGAAGAGCGGATCTTGGCCGCCCTCTCGGCCCAGGTGGGATCTGTTGCCGAGGATTTGGAGCATCTGCAGGCGGTGATGGTGGGGCTGGATGTGGCCTTGGCCCGTGGCCGCTACAGTCTCTGGCTGGACGGCCATCGCCCCCAGTTTGTCTCGGCAGGACTGCGCCTGCGGCAGGCCCGCCACCCTCTGCTGTTGTGGCAGTGCCGCGCAGAAGGCCAGGGCGCGGAGGTGATCCCCATCGACTTCACCCTCTCGGAGTCCATTCGTGTCGTGGTTATCACCGGCCCCAACACCGGCGGCAAAACCGTTGCCTTGAAAACCTTGGGGCTGTTGGCGCTGATGGCCAAGGCGGGGATCTTCCTGCCGGCTCAGGATCCGCCCCAACTGCCCTGGTTCGATGGCGTTTATGCCGACATCGGCGACGAGCAATCCCTGCAACAAAATCTCTCCACCTTTTCGGGGCACATCCACCGCATCAGCCGCATGGTGCGGGTTCTGCAGTCCGACCCGGCGCCGGCCCTTGTCCTGCTGGATGAGGTGGGGGCGGGCACGGATCCCACAGAAGGCGCCGCCCTGGCGGCTGGGCTGTTGGAGTATCTCTCGGAAAAGGCGTTGCTCACCTTGGCCACCACCCACTACGGCGAGCTGAAGGCCCTGAAGTACCAACATCCCGGCTTTGAAAATGCTTCGGTGGAGTTTGACGAGACCACCCTGGCCCCCACCTATCGCCTGTTGTGGGGGATCCCCGGTCGCTCCAATGCCTTGGCCATCGCCCGACGGCTGCACCTGGATCCCGAGATCCTGCAACGGGCCCAGCAGCACCTGCAGGGAGAAAGCCAGGTGGATCAGGTGATTGCCGGGCTGGAAGCGCAGCGGGCCCAATTGGAAGCGCGGGCAGCCCAGGTGGGAGCCCTGCATCGAGAGCTGGAGAGCTTATATCAGCAAATGCAGCAGCGCAGCCGCCAAATGGCCGAGCGGGAAGCCCAACTGGAGCACAAGCAAAACCAAGGTCTGCAAGCCCTGTTGGCTGCCGCCCGTCAGGAAGTGGCCGCCGCCATCCGCAAATTGCAGCAGGGAGAGGATCCCCAGCGCATCACGGCCGAGCTGGCGCAAATCCAGCAGCGCTACTCTCCCTCGCCGCCGCCTGCGGATAGGGAGTTTGTGCCAGAGGTGGGGGATCGGGTGCGGCTGAGAGGCCTGGGGCAGACGGGAGAGGTGATCGCCGTCACAGGGGATGTGTATGTGGTGCGCAGCGGCATCCTCAAATTCACGGTGCCGCGGGAGCAGTTGGATCCCATTGACGAGCAGCAGGCCCAGCAGCGCCAACGCCCCAAGGCCCCACCTCCCGCCCCAGCAGCCACCGCTCCCCTCAACCTGCGCACCAGCCAGAACACCCTCGATCTGCGGGGGAAAACCGTGGCCGATGCCGAGGCCATTCTGGAACAGCACTTTGCCCAAGCTCCCCCCGGCCCTGTCTGGATCATCCACGGCCACGGCACCGGGCGCTTGCGGGCCGGCGTACAAGCTTACTTACAAAATCACCCCCGCGTCCAGAGGTTTGCCCCAGCGGATCCCCAAGACGGCGGCACCGGCGCGACCGTGGCCCACTTGCGGTGAGGGTTGGGCTGTTTCAAACTCACTTACGGTCGTTTCCAACAAGGTTAAGACACTTTGCCGCTGGCCCAAGCGCTCCCCGCCCCCTCTCCCTCAGGGGGAGAGGGGAGCTGAAGATCCACGACCAGGCTGTTTGGTAACCGTTCAAACTTGACTTTGGAGCGCTGCTGCCGAGCCGACGGGCTGGGATCCCACCTGTTGCCGCCGGCTTTGCCAAAGCCAGTAGCCCCGCAGCAGTTGGCTATCCCCGATGAGCTTCAACATCACCGCCACCGTCATACTTGTCCAACTGAGAGGGCCAAAGGCAGCGCCTGCTGCAGCCAGCAGCGCCAACCCCGAAAGATTGAGCCCCAAGCCTTGCACCCACATCCACCAGACGGTCTCGCGCTCCGACATTGGCCGGCTCCTAGAAACGGAAGAATTGGATAGCCCTACTCTCCTGGATCTGAGGCGAGGTGGGGATATGGCCAAGCCTCAGCCCAGATGCCCAAAGCTGCATACTTCGGGGGGCGTTATGTCCAGGCCTAGCCCAGCCACGCCTGCAACCGCGCCAGAGCCAGCCGCTTTTGGGCAGCAGAGCTTACCGTACCTTCTGTGAGCCGATTGAAGCCGTGCACCAGCCCCTTGCCTCCCAAAGCCACCAGCGTCACCCGATGGGTTTGCCCCGGCTCAAAGCGCACCGCTTGGCCGGAAGGAATGTTGAGGCGCATGCCAAAGCTGGCGGCGCGATCGAACACCAGAGCCCGGTTCACCTCGAAAAAGTGAAAATGGGATCCCACCTGAATGGGCCGATCCCCTCGGTTGGTCACCTCCAGGGTCACGCTGGCCCGTCCGACATTGGCTTGGATGGGATCCTCTGCCAGCAGCAGCTCCCCCGGGATCAGAACCGGTGCAGGGTCCGCAGCAGGCGGGGTTTTGGGTTGGCGAGCCATGGTGGCAACCTCCTGAAGTCTGTGAGTCGTTGGGGGATCCTTAGAAAGCAGCTAGCGAATGGGGTGGTGCAGGGTCACCAGCTTGGTTCCGTCGGGGAAGGTGGCCTCCACTTGAATTTCCGGGATCATCTCCGGGATCCCAGGCATCACGTCCTCTCGGCTCAGCCAGGTCAGCCCCTCGCTCATCAACTGGGCAACCGTTTTCCCTTCCCGTGCCCCCTCCAAAACGGCTGCGCTCAGGTAGGCCACCGCCTCGGGGTAGTTGAGTTTGAGGCCTCGCTGCCGCCGATCCCGAGCCAACTGGGCCGCCAGGTAGATCAACAACTTGTCTTTCTCCTGGGGAGACAGGTACATGAGGTCACCTCAAAGATACAAAACGATACAGAAGAGACGGCAGGGCGCCACGTTAGCCTAGAGTTGATTTAACTTGTACCACCTCTGGGCCAACAAGAGGCTCCCAAGTTGTATGAGGAACCACCCGCCCTTCTCCAGCACTGACGGTCTCGGTACCCGATGTTGCATCTTCCTTCCTGGGCAGCCTCTCCTGAAAGAGTAACAATAGATAAATAGGTGTAGTAGTCGTCAAGGTTTGTTTAGATTTGTATCTCGGCCCTGAGTTGATTTATCTTGGAGCAATTTACCGGCTTTGTTTAGCAGTTTCCTTTGATATGGATTGACTAGGTTCTTTTGATGAGCTATGAAACTCGAACTGACTCCCAGACAGCGCAAGATTCTCTGGGCGACGGTGCGCAGCTACATTGCGACGGCTGAACCTGTCGGTTCCAAAACCTTGGCTCAGTCCTATAACTTTGGGGTGAGCACGGCCACCATTCGTAACGACTTGGCCACCCTTGAGCAGGTTGGGTTACTGTTTCAGCCCCACACCTCCGCCGGGCGGGTTCCTTCCGACTTTGGCTATCGGGTCTATGTAAACGATCTGTTGACCTCTGCCAACATGGATGGGATCCCCTGCGATGCTCCTCAGCCGGATCCCCATCCTGCTCTGCAGCAGTTGCTGGATCAGCTTGGCCGCGAGCTGGGCGACGACCTGGACAGTCTTCTCCAGAGGGTGGCCCAGCTTTTGGCCCATCTGAGCGGCTGCATTGCTCTGATCACCCCACCCCAGGGGCCGGTGGTGGCCATTCACCACGTGCAGTTGGTGTCGGTGGCGCCAGGGCGGGTGATGGTGTTGGTGGTTACCGATTCTTATCAAACCCATTCGGCCTTGGTCAGCCCACCCGAGTGGCCCAGCGACTGCCAAGAGGATCTGGAAGATGAATTGCGATTGCTCAGCAACTTCCTCACCCTGAAGCTGCGGGGCAAGACTTTTGCCGAGTTGCAGGATTTGAGCTGGCTGAAGCTGGATGAAGAGTTTCGCGCCTACAGCCATTGGCTGCAGCAACTGCTGCGCTCGGTGGTACAACGCTATCTGCGGCCATCTCTCGGGCAGGTGTTCAGTGCCGGCATGACAGAGCTGATGCGTCAACCGGAGTTTTCCCAAGCCCGGCAGGTGCAGGCGGTGATGCAGTTGATCGAGGAAGGGGCGGAGCAACTCCAGGGAATGATTGGGCTCCATTTGACCGATGGGGGCTCAAGGGGGAACGATTCAGGACAGCCCGACCGCAATATCCCGGTGATCATCTACATCGGCAGCGAGAACCCGCTGGAGTCTTTGCACCACTGTACGGTTATCGCTGCCACTTACCACCGCCGCTCGGCTCCTCTGGGTACTGTCACCTTGCTGGGGCCGACCCGAATGGCCTACGAGCGCAGCATTGCGGCTGTGCAGGCGGTGGCCTCTCACCTGACTCGGTCTCTTGCTTAGGGGGGCAGGGTCTGGGCTGCACCCGAGCAATAGCAAGCTGTGACCAGGCTCTCTTCTTTTCACCTGCGGGTACAACACGCCATCCGGCAGCGGCAGCTTCTTCACCCCGGCGAGCGCTTGCTGGTGGCTTTTTCCGGCGGTCAAGATTCCTTTTGCCTGCTCCAGATCCTGCGGGATCTGCAGCCTCGCTGGGACTGGAAGCTGTTTGTCCTGCATTGTGATCACCGTTGGTCGGCGGACGAAACGGAGTGTGCCCGCTTTTTGCAGCGATGGCTGCAGCAGCAGGGGCTAATCCATGCCGTTGCAACTGCGGATCCCATCCGCCGAGATGAGGCAGGGGCCAGGGCTTGGCGCTACCAACAGTTGGACAAATGGGCCCGCATTTGGGAGTGCAGCGCCGTGGTGATGGGGCATACGGCCAGCGATCGCGCAGAGACGTTGTTGTGGAATTTGCTGCGGGGGACAGGAGCCGCCGGGCTGAGCAGCCTAGATTGGCAGCGCCGCCTGGACGAGCGGGATCCCACCTCTGCCCGGTTGGTGCGCCCCCTGCTGGGCCTTTTTCGTTGGGAAACCGAGCAATTTTGCCGGCAGCACCAGTTGCCGGTCTGGCCGGATCGCAGCAACCAAGATCTGGCCCATGGCCGCAACCGCCTCCGCCTAGAGGTGATGCCCTACCTGAAGCAACACTTTAACCCCCAACTGGAAGTGGCTCTGAACCGAGCTGCCACGCTGCTACAAGCAGAACACGAGCTGGTGGTAGCCCAGGCAGATCAGCTCTGGGCGCAGGTGTATGAGCCCACTTTGCCAGGGCTGCGACGGGATCCCTTGCGGGCCGCCCCCTTAGCCCTGCAGCGACAGGTGATGTTCCGATTTTTGTCCCTGGTGCTGCCCCACCACCCCACCTTTGATCAGGTGGAAGCCGGGATCCAGCTCTTAAAAGCAGGCCGCGGCAGCCGCAGCCCCGACTATCCAGGTGGGAGCTGGCTAGAAGTGAAAGAGGATCACATTTGTTTTGTTTCCATTAATTCCACTTCCCCGAAAGGAAGCAACTCTCCCCGACTATAGCCCTTACCCAATCCAGGGGCCCAGATCGACAGGGTCTCGTTTTGGGCTGCAATTTCCCCTCACTTTTTGTCGCCGAGGGGCCTGAAACCCTTGCCCAGCAAGGGATCGACCGGATCAACGGAAGAATCAGGGTTTGAGGGTTGTCGCCGACCCTGTCGCTGAATTTTGGGTATAAAGCTTTACAAGGATCCCGGTGCTGCTGTTGAGGTGGCCTGGGATGGGCTCCTGAGGGGTGGGCTAAGACGGTCTTTCTAGGGATCCAGGACATAGCGATCCTGGGAGAGGAGCTTGTTGCCGCGATAGACGCTCACCTGCAAATGCTGGGGATCCAGCCGCTGCTGCTCCACGCGGATGGGGGAGATCTGGAGGGCGTGGCGGGATCCCCGTCCCAGCACCGACACGATGAGATTTTGGCCGCGGATCTGAAGGCGCAGGCGCACCGGCCAAGGGAAGGGGTTGCGCAGCTTGAGGTCGGCCAAGCCGTACCAAACGGTGGCATCCAGGCCGGGGGGCACCGACTCCACGGGGCGGTAATGGGGGTGCCTTTCCACCACTTCCAGCCCCGCCAGCAGAGCAGCGTTGTATAGGCTGGAGGAGACTTGACAGATCCCGCCCCCAACCGAATCCAGGGTTTCGGCCACCATGAATACCGGCGCAGGCAGATAGCCCCGCTCGAGGGTGCGCGGCCCTACCACCTGGTTGAAAGAAAAAACTGCCCTTGGCTGAATGTAAACCCCATCCAGGCTTTGGGCAGCCTGGCGAATGTTGTGGAGCTGCGAGGGAGTGCGCTCCTGCAAGGAAGTGGTGTATCGGCTCAGGGTGGTTGGGGTGGGATCCGTCCACCACAGAGCCAGCAGGGCCAACCCCACCGACAAAGCCAATCCCCGCATCTTCCCTTTCACTTTTCCCAAGACACCTTGGCTTTCAAGAGAACCTCACCCTGGGGTTGGCGAGGGACGGCAGCGGCTTGGGCCGTAACCAGCACCTCTTGGGGGCGGGCGCCCTCTGGCAGCGGGTGTGGCGGGCGCAAGGCCACAAGTGCGGATCCCTGGGCATCCACCTGAAAGGTGCCGCAGTGGAGGATCTCGCCGTCGTCCAGCTTGAGCCAGAGGTGGTAACGCTCTCCAGGGGCCGGTTGGGGCAGATCCCTTGCCGCCAAGACCACCTCCTGCCACTCTCCTGGGCGCAACAGCAGGTTGGCCGACCCCACCTCTCCCTGCAAGTTCACCAGACGGGATCCCGGCTGTTGCAAGAGATGGGACAATGTCTGCACCGATTCTAGCCGGGCCAGTTGCAGCGCCTGCCGCAGTCGCCAGTTGTCGAAAACCAGCAAAGCCAAGGCCCCTGCCGCCAAGCCCCCTACCCAGCGCCACTCAGCCGTGAGGCGACCGAACCCCAGAGAGGACAGTGCCGGCTGAAGAGGGGTCAGCGCCTCCTCAATGCCCGCCTCTGCCATCACCTTGCCCCGCAAGCTGGCCGGCGGAATCACCCCTGGCAACCCATAGGGCAGCAGATGCAGGGTTTCTTGCAGGGCCTGCAACTCTGCCAGCAACCGCGGGTCTTGGGTTAGGCGTGCCTCCAGGGCGCTTGCCTGTTCAGGAGACAAGTCCCCCAGCAGATAGCCGGCCAGTTCTTCCTGTGCTTCTGATGAAGGGGGCGAGGCGGCTTCAGACCCAGAACTTAACTCCAAGGAGAGCGATTCCCGCAACTTGCAGAGGGCCTGGCGAGTGCGGGCTTTAACCGCCTCCAGCGGGATCCCCCAGTGTTGGGCAATGTCCGCCTGGCTCAACCCCTGGTAGTAGAGCAGCTCGAGAACCTGCCGTTGGCTTTCCGGCAGTTGGCTGAGGGCCTCCTGCACCGCTTGCCGTCGCTCCTCGAGGGAGAGCTGCTCAAAAGGGATCGGAGCACTGCCATCGGCGGCGAGCAGGGGTTGCCAGTGTTTCAAAAAACGTTGATGGCTATCCTGGGAGCGCAGACGCTCAATGGCTCGCGAACGGGTCAACGCACACAAAAAACTGCTCACGGATCCCTGCCGCGGATCATAGTCGGGCTTGTGCCACAGTTCGACAAACACCGCCTGAGTCAGATCTTCCGCCTCGGCCGCATGGCCCAGGATCTTAAGGGCCAGCCCACAGATCAAGCCGGCATAGCGATCGTAGAGTACAGCCAGGGCAACAGAATGCCCTGCTGTGAGCGCTTCCATCAGCTCCACATCGCTGCGGGATGGCCAATCCCTCACCCGCTCGCGCCAGGGAGACGGAGTCCTTGGTTGCTCAGCCATGCTACACCCAGCGTCGTCCCACAGAAACGAAGATAGACCTGATGAAAGCCTATCCCCTCAGCCGCGGCGAGCCGCCCACTCCAGCCCCAGCAGAGCCGTGTTCACCAGCAAGGCCAGGGATCCCACCGCTAGAGATCCAGCCCAGATTTTGTCGTAGCGACCGGCCTGGGCAATGCCCTCAAAAAGCAGGGTGCCCAGCCCCCCTGCCCCAAACTTGGCCCCCACCGTGGCAATGGCAATGGCCACAATTGCCGCCAGCCGCAAGCCGGCCAGGGCAACCGGCAGCATCAGGGGTAGCTGCACCTGCCACCACCGCTGCCAGAGGTTCATCCCCAGACCCTTGGCTGCCTCCAGAAGAGCCGGCTCCACTGATTGCAAACCCACGTACAGGTGGCGCACCAAGATCACCTGCGAGTAGAGCACCATCGCCACCACCACCGAGCGGGCATTGAGCCCGAACCAAGGGATCAACAAAATGATTAGAGCCAGGCTGGGCACCGTGTACAGGATGCTGAGGATCCCCATCAGCGGTAGAGCTAGCCAGCGCACGTGGTGAACCAGCAAAGCCAACGGCAGCGCCAGCACCAGCGCAATCCCCAAGGCCGTCGCCACCATTGCTAGGTGCTCTTGGGTAAGCTGCCACACCAAGCCGGGATGGCGGAGAAGGTAGCTCATGCGGATCCCCCCTCCAGCATGGCCAGATGGCGGATGTGATCCAGGGTAACGATGCCGATAGCCCGCCCGTCTTCCCACACCGTGAGAGCCGCCGCCCCCGTGCGCAGCAGCAGCGACAAGGCCCGCCGTAGGGTTTCGTGGGGCTTTACCACCGCCCCCTCCTGGATCTGGTGGTTGTGCGGGATCCGCTCCATCGCCGTTTCCACCCGCAGCACGCTCAGTTGCCGCACCATGTCGTCTGCCCCCAATAGCTCTCTGACAAAGGGGGTGGCCGGCTGGGTGAGCAGTCGAAAGGGAGTATCGAACTGCACCACTCGCCCCTGCTGCATCACCAAGATGCGATCTGCCAGGCGCAGCGCCTCTTCCACGTCGTGGGAGACGAAGAGGATGGTCTTTCTCAGTCGCCGCTGCAGGCGCAGGATCTCATCTTGTAGCTTGCTACGGGTGATGGCGTCGAGGGCCCCAAAGGGTTCGTCCATCAGCAGCAGATCCGGATCCCCGGCCAGCGCCCGCGCCAGCCCCACCCGCTGCTGTTGGCCGCCTGAGAGTTGAGCCGGGTAGCGACGTCGGTATTCTTGGGGGGGCAAGTTGACCAAGCTGAGCAGCTCGTCCACTCGCTCGCGGATGCGCTCCCTTGGCCAGCCCAAAAGTCGCGGCACCACCGCCACATTCTGGGCCACCGTCATGTGGGGAAACAACCCCACCTGCTGGATGACATAGCCGATGCGCTGGCGCAGCGCCGTCACCGGAAAGTGGCGGATATCCTGCCCATCCAGGCGAATCTGTCCTTGGGTGGGCTCCAGCAGCCGGTTCACCATCTTCAGAAGGGTGGTTTTGCCGCAGCCGGAAGGGCCGAGGATGACCACCAACTGGCCTGAGGCCACAGAAAAACTGCACTCCTCCACAGCCGGACGGGAACTGTGGGGGAAGCGCAGCGATACCCGCTCGAATTCAAGGGTGCTCACGCCGGGGCCTCGGGCAACGGCTATTCCTTCAAAATACCGGCCTCCACCAAGAAGGATCTCGCCACCTCTGCCGGCTCCTTGCGCTTGCCGCTCACCTCGTAGTTCAGCCGCTGCATCACCTCGTCCGTCAGCAACGGAGCAAGGGCGTTCAAAGCAGTGGCGATGCCGGGGTTGGCCTCCAGGGTATCTTTGCGCACCACCGGCGCCACCTGGTAAGGGGGGAAAAGCTGCTTGTCGTCCTTGAGCACCACCAGGTCAAAGGCGGCAATTTCCCCGTCAGTGCCAAAGGCCACCGCCACATCCGCCTCCCCATTGACCAAGCCCTGGTAGCGCAGGCCGGGATCCACCGCCTTGTAGGCTTTGAGGCGAAAGTTGCCGTAGACCGCTCGCAGTCCCGGCAGGCCGTCTTCGCGGGCTTGAAACTCCGGCGGCCCGATCATCACCAGCTCGCCTGCTCTGGCCACCATGTCTGAGAGGGTAGTGATGCCCAGCTCCGCCGCTCTGGCGCGGGTCATGGCCAGGGCCTGGGTGTTGTTCATGGGGGCCGGATCCAGCCAAACCAATTGGAACTGGCGCTCGTACTCGCGGGCCACCGTCGCGTATACCTGGGCCGGGTCACTGCTGCTGGGCAGCTTGAGCACCGTCAGCAGGCCGGTGCCAGTGTACTCCGGGTAGAGATCGATCTCGCCGCTCAGCAGGCCGGCATGGGCCACCGGCGTTCCCCCCAGGTTGAGCTTGCGCTCCACCGCCAACCCCGCCGCCTCCAGAGCCAAGGCGTACATTTCCCCCAAGATAAACTGCTCGGTGAAGTCCTTAGAGCCGACCACAATCGGTTTGGCAAGGCCCGCTTGAGGGGCAAGAACAAGGGCGGCCAGCCCCGAGAGGGCCAGCAGAGCCAGGCGACGAGTGGTTTTGAGCATGGCAAAAGGGATCCCCAACTCGAGACAAGCGGCCCTGCCGAGAGTGTTCCGGCCTGGGCCAGGAAGTTGCGACTGCTAAGCCACCATTAAACCATTATTGTCCCCGATCCGTAACTGCAAGAGCGACAGCGGCACTACCGGCATTGCCCCGCCCCAGAGCCTCAACCCCATCCCATTAGCCTCTGCCGGGGGCCGGGAACGATCCGGTGACGGCCCGGATCTTCTGCCGCCGCCCAGCTCGCTCGATCTCCAGCTCCAGGGTGCTGCCCACCTCGGTGCGCTCCACCTCCTGTTGCACTTGGTCGGCGGTGGTGACGGCGCGGCCATTGATGGCAAGAATGATGTCTCCGGCGCGCAGGCCCGCCCGCTCTGCCGGGGATCCCTGGATCACCTCGCCGATGAGCACCCCCTGATCCACCGTCACGAAAATGCGGCTGTTGGGATCCTGGTTGAGACGTTCCTTCAGGTCGGGGGTGAGGGTGAGCATACGGATGCCCAGGTAGGGGTGATCCACCTTGCCGCGGGCGATCAACTGGTTGGCCACCCGCTGGGCTGTCTCGATGGGAATGGCAAAGCCCAGCCCTTGCGCCCCTTGGATGATAGCCGTGTTCACCCCGATCACCTCCCCTTGAGCATTGAGCAGGGGGCCGCCTGAGTTGCCGGGGTTGATGGCCGCATCCGTCTGGATAAAAGACACCCGCTTGTCGGGCACGCGGATCTCGCCGCTGGAGCGGCCCAAAGCGCTGATGATCCCAGCGGTTACGGTGTTGTCCAGCCCCAGGGGGTTGCCGATGGCAATGGCCCACTGGCCCGGCTCCAGCAGTTCGGAGCGGCCCAGCTTCACCGTCGGCAGGTTCTGGGCCTCGATCTTCACCACCGCAATGTCCGTCACCGGATCGGTGCCAATTACTTTGCCGTCAAAGCTGCGGGTATCCTTGAGCGTCACCGTCACCTTGTCGGATCCCTCGACCACATGGGCGTTGGTGATGATCTGGCCGTCCGGGCTGATGATAAAGCCGGAGCCAGTGCCCTGTTGCCGCCGTTGGCGGGGGATGGAAGGGATCGCTTGGCCAAAGAAATCCCGGAAGAAGGGATCGCTAAAGAACTCCTCTGGAAAAGCGCCCGGAACACGCACCGTCCGCTCGGAGTCGATGCGCACCACCGCCGGCCCCACCTTTTGCGCCACCTCGGCGATAAAATTCAGGTTCAGTTGGGGCGGGGTTGCCGTCGTTTGCGCAGATACTCCGTTGCTTCCCATGAGAGCTGCTCCTAGCCCAATGCCCAAGAGCACCAGCAGCAGCGGCGAGAGAAGAGACTTAAGAACGGCCAAAGGCTCAAAAAAGGAACGAACTCCGTCCTGCTGATGCAAACGGGCAGGTTGAGCAGAAGCTTCTGAACTGGGAGAAGGTTGGCCCGGCATGGATGTGCTGCGCTTCATAGCTACCTGAGTCAAGGAAGAGAAGAGCTGGGAGCGCAGAAATACCTTGGCCCCCTGCGAAACCTAGGGCCTAATCTAGCATGGACAGCAGGGATCCCAAGGCGGCAGCCGCGGCGCTTTTCCGTACTTCCATCTGGGTTGAAGAGCAGCGGAATCTGCTTGCCTGGAGTAGCCACCCTATATCCAACTGGCTTTGATGGGGATAGAAGGCCAGACAGGGCTGTTGTCCCCAGCTTTGGCCGGCTTACAGCTAACGTAGAAGTGGTAGATCGGGGGTAAGACCATGACCAACCCAGCCCGTCGTCTGTTGGCTCCTCTACTCGCCGGTTTTCTCTGGCTACCGGCAGCCACCCCGGTTTTGGCGCAAAGGGATCCCTTGCCGCCACCGCCCCCCGGCCAGGGATGGCGCCCGGTGAACCCCCTTCCCCCTGATGAGCCAAGCCAGCCCTTTCAACTGCAAACCACCTTGCTGTTGCGCTCTGGGGATCTCATCCAAGCCGTGCATCGCTCTCCGGAAGCCCTCTTGATTGCCCCTGGCGAAACCCGTGCCGTCAGCCTTAGCCTGGAGACTCCCCTGCGGGATATCTACGGCAACATGGTCGTGCCGGCGGGAGCTATCCTAGAAGGCCAATTCCAGCCGGTGAGCGGCGGCACCCAGTTTGTCTCGCGGGCCTTGATCTTCAACGGCCAATCCTATCCTCTCTACGCCCAAAGCCAGGTAATCCCGCTGCGCAAGGATCCCCGCCACACTTCTGGGGAAGCGATCGTGCAAGATGCCCTGATCGGGGCGGCGGCAGGGGCGATCTTGGGCGGCCTGTTCGGCGACCGGGTGATCTCGACGGAGAAGGTGCTAGGTGGAGCGGCAGCAGGGGCCGTGATCGGCAATGTGACGGCGCCGGAGGTGGCGGTGATCGATCCCAACGCCAACTTGACCCTGACGGTCACCCAAGATTTCCAACCCTACCTGCCCTAGCCAGCTTTTGAAAACCCTGCTGGCCAGGGCTAGGAACCGGCGGCCAGCCGATCCCAAATCTCCTCGTGGGAGAGGCCCCTGCGCACCCATTCTTCGCAATTGTGCAGCCGCTGAGCCGTGCCGATGAGGAAGCGGTTGCAGTCGGCTCCCAGGGATTCACAGGTGGTTTGCACACAGACCAGATCCCGGCCCGAGAGCAACGAGAAGAGGCCGGCCAGCATTCCTGCCTCTAGATAGCCGGCAGGCTCCCGCTGCGCAGACAGCTCCTCTGGGCTGAGGCTGGCACGAGCAGCCAGGGCAAAGCCGGAGTTGCGGATCCTAGCCTCCACCAGGCCGCGGTCAGCAGCGGAAAAATCCAGCTCCAGGCGGCCCCAGCCGTGGGTGGCCCAGAGATCGCTGAGGGCATCCAGGAAGATCCCCAGCGGCAATTCCTGCAGCGGTTGCTGGTAGTAGCGGGAGAGTTCGTCTTCGATGCGGCGGAAAAATGCTTCTCCCCACTCGCGGCCACAGTTGTAGAGGATGACACGGGTGGCTTGCCCGGTCTCGTAGCGCAAGCCGGCGTAGATGGCTTCCAGGAGAGGCATGGGAAAGGCCGCCAGGCGGTATCCTCCCCGGCTGTAGAGCAGGCCGCTGTGGATGTCGGGACGGATGTAGTAGGCAGGGCTAAAGCAGTGGCCGGGCAGGATCTCTTGCAGGGTGATCATGGCTTTCCTCTCGGGGAGATGGACGGACTTGAGGGCGGCTGCAACTGAGGCTTTCACGGTCATTTCAAATAGCAACAAAATAGTTGGTTGCCTGGATCCCAGCTCCCCTCTCCCTCAGGGAGAGGGGCTGGGGGTGAGGGCGAGCTCCCCTGGGGAGAGGGGCTGGGGGTGGTCGCGTGAGCGGCGCGGAGCGCTTGGGCAAGCTCCCTTGGGGAGAGGGGCTGGGGGTGGTCGCGTGAGCGGCGCGGAGCGCTTGGGCGAGCAGC
>NZ_JANSJH010000036.1:0-3292 GCF_047462495.1 Synechococcus sp. H55.2
CTCCCTCTGGGAGAGGGGCCGGGGGTGAGGGCCTGCCGGAGAACCGTTCACGCTAGCTTGAAATAGCCCTAATCCCTCAACTTTTGCCCATGGCCCGCTTGTTCACCAAGTTCTGGCTGCTGGAGCGCTACCTCTTTGGACAGATGCTCACCCCCCTTTTGGCCGGTATAGCTGGGGGAACCCTGCTGCTTTTGGCGGGCCGGCTCTTTACCCTGGCCGAGCGGCTGGTCGAGGGATCCGTACCGCCCCTGACGGTGTTGCGGCTCTTGATGTTGGATCTGCCGGAGATGGTGGTGCTGGGCATGCCCATCGCTGCTTTTTTTGCCACCATGCTCACCTTGGGCAAGCTGAGCGGCAACAGCGAGATTACCGCCATGCGGGCAGCCGGGATCCCGTTTACGCGCATCTTTCGTCCCCTGTTGCTGGTGGGGCTGCTCATGAGCCTGAGCGCTTTTTTGATCAGCAACGTGCTCTTGCCGGCCAGCAAACGGGAAATCCGCCGCATTGACCAGCAGGCGCTCCTGGCCCAAGCTACAAGCCCGGTGCAATACGACGTCTTTTTCAAGACCGCTCGCGTTGGCGGGACGGAGTCCTTAGACAACCTCTGGTTTTTCATCCGCCAGGTGGATCCGCGGCTAAATACCATGCAGGATGTCACCATCTTGCAGGTGGATCCCTTGCCGGGGGGCAAGTACCAGTTGGCGGAAGTGACGCTGGCGGCCCAGGCGGTGTGGAATGGCCTGGACTGGACCCTCAGCGAAGGAGTGACCCACCGCTACGGCCCCGATGGCCTCAGCCTGGCCGAAGAGCCCTTCGACCGCAAGCCGCTGGCGGTCTCCCAAGATCTGGCCGCCCTGTTGCAGCCGCCAGTTCCCCCCAACGAGCTCAGCCTACCGGAGCTGGCGGAGCGCATCTCCCGCCTGGCCCGCTCCAACCTCAATACCCAGCCCTTGCGCACCGAGTTCCACATGCGCTTTTCCCTGCCCCTGGCCAGCTTTTTTGCCGTGCTGATTTCCCTTCCCCTGGGATCCAGCACCGCTCGCCGTGTGGGCCGCTATGGCGGCGTCGTCTTCGGGATCCTGTTGGTGTTTGCCTACTACGTGGTGCTGAGCGTATCTCGCAGCCTGGGAGAAGCAGGAGCCCTTCCTCCCTGGGCAGCAGCCTGGAGCTTCAACCTCCTCTTCGGTAGCCTCGGCCTGCTGCTCTTGGCCCGCTTCCTGCGCTAGGGATCCCTTCCGGGCGGAGCAACCCCCAACCTAGCCAGGGATCCACCGGATCCCTTCAACACAGTTTCCGTCCCCTTGCGGGGAAAAGGTAGGGATTTTGGCCGGTCTGCGCAGGCCAGGGATCCCATCCCAGCGCCGGTCTGTCTAGACTGGAGAACAGCCCTGTGGGGATCCCTATGCGCATTGGCGTGCCCAAAGAGATCAAAGAGCAGGAGTTTCGCGTCGGCCTGACGCCGGCGGCGGTGCGGGCCTTGACTGAGCAGGGGCACCAGGTGTGGGTGGAGACCCAAGCCGGCCAGGGGGCGGGCTTTAGCGACGAAGACTACCAAAAAGCGGGGGCCAAGCTGGCCGCCACACCGGAGGAGATCTACCGGCAGCAGTTGGTGGTGAAGGTCAAAGAGCCCCTGCCCGCCGAGTATCCCTTGCTCCATCCGGATCTCATCCTGTTTACCTACTTGCACCTGGCGGCCAGCCGCGAGCTGACCCAGGCCCTGCTGCGTTCGGGGGCCACCTGCCTGGCCTACGAGACGGTGGAGCTGCCCGACGGATCCCTGCCCCTCTTGATGCCCATGAGCATGATTGCCGGGCGGCTGTCGGTGCAATTTGGCGCCCACTACCTCACCCGTCAGCAGGGGGGGCGAGGCGTGTTGCTGGGCGGGATCCCAGGGGTGCCGCCGGGGCGGGTGGTGATCCTGGGCGGGGGCACGGTGGGTACGGAGGCGGCCAAGATGGCCGTCGGGCTGGGGGCGCGGGTGCAGATTCTGGACATCAACCTGCAGCGCCTCAACGAGCTGGAGCTGATCTTCGGGTCGCGGGTGGAGCTGCTCTACAGCACCGCCCAGAGCATCGAGGAGTGCGTCCGCGAGGCCGACCTGGTGGTGGGAGCAGTGTTGGTGCCGGGCAGCCGCGCCCCGGTTTTGGTGAAGGAAGAGCTGGTGGCCCAGATGCGGCCCCGCTCTTTGATCGTGGATGTGGCCGTGGATCAGGGGGGGTGCATCGCCACCACCAAGGTCACCACCCATGCCCAGCCGGTTTACGAAGCCCACGGAGTCTTGCACTACGGGGTTCCCAACATGCCGGGGGCCGTCCCCTGGACTTCGACCCAGGCGCTGGTCAACGCCACCCTCCCCTACGTCCTCAAGTTGGCCAACCTTGGCTTGAGCGCCGCCCTGGAGCAGGATCCGGGCCTGGCCAAGGGGCTCAACATCCGGGGCGGAAAGCTCATCCACCCGGCGGTGCGGGCCACCTTTCCCGACTTGAGCTAGCTTGGGCCAGCTTTCCCGTCGGGATCCCTCCCGCTACTGCCGCCAGGCCAAGAGGTAGCGCTCCAGAGCGGCGAAAAAAGAGTAGAGCAGAACACCCATGAGGCCGAGGGCAACCAAGCCGGCAAAGGCCAAGGGCACATCAAAAGAAGAGCTGGCGGACACAATCAGGTAGCCCAGCCCGCGGTTAGAGGCCACCGTCTCCGCGATCACCGCGCCGACAAAGGCCAGCGAAATGGCCACCTTCAGCGAGGCAAACAGATAGGGCAAGCTGTGGGGAAGCCCCACCTTGAGGAAGATTTCCCAACCGCTGGCCCCCAGGGAGCGCAGCACATCGCGCATTTCTGGCTCCACCGTCTCCAGGCCCACCGCCACATTCACGGCAATGGGGAAAAAGGCCAGCAAAAAAGCTGTAATCACCGCCGGGATCATGCCCAGGCCAAACCAAATCGCCAGCAGCGGCACCAGGGCCACCTTGGGGATGGTATTAAACCCCACCAGCAGTGGGTACAGACACAGATGGGCCAGGCGGGAGCTGCCGATAAGGGATCCCAGCAAGATCCCGCCCACCAAAGCCAGCCCAAAAGCCAGCAGGGTTGAGCTGAGGGTAAACAGCGAGTGCCCCAGGATCACCTCGTCCCACTCCTGCATCGACTGCCAGATCGCGCTGGGCGCAGGCAAAACAAAGCGGGGAACCTGCAACAGCCGCACCCCTGCCTCCCAAAGGCCAAGGGTCAGCAGCAGGGTGACCACCGGCAGGAGCAGCGAGGCCGCTTTCGTCTGGAGAAATCGGTCAAAGGAGTT
>NZ_JANSJH010000036.1:3392-10811 GCF_047462495.1 Synechococcus sp. H55.2
CCACCGGCAGGAGCAGCGAGGCCGCTTTCGTCTGGAGAAATCGGTCAAAGGAGTTCTTCATCTGGGTTGCGCGGCGATCTATCGAGAAAACTTTGGTTAGCTGCTGCGCCGTTCGCGTCAGCGGGACGGAGTCCTTATGTGCTTGCGCACTTCCGCAACCAAGTGGTGAAACTCGTCCGTCAGGCAGATCTCCAACGGGCGCGGGCGGGGCAGATCCACCTTGAGGGTAAAGACAATCTCGCTAGGCCGCGACCCCATGACATAAATGGTATCGGAGAGGAAAACCGCCTCCCGCAGATCGTGAGTGATGAGAATAGTCGTGCAGCCGGTGCGCAGCCACAGCCGCTGCAACATCTCCCACATCTCCTCGCGGGTGAAGGCATCCAGGGCGGCAAAGGGCTCATCCAGCAACAACAGCTCCGGCTGGTGGATCAAAGCTCGACAGAGGGCAACCCGCTGCCGCATCCCCCCGGAAAGCTGCCAAGGATAGGCTTTTTGGAAACCATCCAAGCCCACGGCGGCCAACAGCTCCAGCGCCGACTTTTTGTGCTGAGCCAGGTTTTGCCGGAAGGTGCGCTTGTAGGGCTCTACCACTTCCAGAGGCAGCAACACGTTCTGTAAGGTAGTGCGCCAGGGCAGCAGCACCGGATTTTGGAAGGCCATGCCCACCCTCTTGAGGGGGCCGGTGACGGGCTGCAACCGAAAGTAAAGGGTGCCGCCGTGGTTGGTGTTGAGGCCGGCTATCATCTTCAACAGAGACGTCTTGCCGCAGCCGCTCGGCCCCACAATCGAGACAAACTCCGAGTGGGCCACCGAAAAGCTGAGGTCGCGGATGATCGTGACCGGGGATCCCTTGCCGGGGTACTGCAGGGAGACGTGGCGCAGCTCCAGGATAGGCTTGTCCAAGAGCCCAAGAGAGACACTGCTCTGGGCCACCTGCTGCGACTCCAACATCGACTCAACTCCGGTGGTTTTCACGGCCAGCCTCCTTCCCATTACACCAGAGAGGAGAGCAACCAACTGTATTGCCCAATACTCTGCCGTCCAGCAGCAAGGCCGGTTCTTCGGGGCTGCCGCCTACTGGTGCTCGAAGACGTTGCTATATCCCAGCAGATCCAGCTCCACCAAGGTGGGCAGGTGTTGAAAACAGCGCTGCGCCAGCTCCCAGCGCTCCTCCCGCTGCAACATCTGGGCCAACTTGTGGCGCACCGGGATCAAATAGCGGACATCGTTGGCCGCATAGTCCAACTGCTCCGGCGAGAGGGACTGGACAGCTCCCCAGTCGGAGCTTTGGGCGGCTTTGTTTAGCTCCACCCCGCACAGCTCGCTCACCACGTCCTTCAGGCTGTGCTTACTGGTGTAGGTGCGGGCCAGCTTGCTGGCTACCTTGGTGCAAAAGACTGGCCAGGCCTGGATCCCCAGGTGGTAGCGCAGCATGGCCAAGTCAAAACGGGCGTAGTGGAAGATCTTTTCGATGTTGGGATCCGTCAGCAGCCGCGCCAAACGGGGGGCCTGCTTCACGCCGCGGCTGAGCCGCAGCAGCACCACCTCGCCGGCAGCGTTAGCTATTTGCACGACGCAGAGCCTGTCCCGCTGCGGGATCAAGCCCATCGTTTCGGTATCCACGGCCAACTGGGATTCGCCGGCCAATGCCTCCACAACCTCTAGAGCGAGATCTTCATCACAAAGCTGAAAAGGCTGCAGGCCCACGCCGGCTCCCTCAAAAGAATGGTTTGGCTGTAGAACCAAGCAACGGCGGCTTAGGCAAACTACCAGCTCGACTTGACCACGCCCGGCAGCAGGCCGCGGTGGGCCATTTCCCGCAAGCTGTTGCGGCAGAGCCCGAAATCCCGGAAATAGCCGCGGGGACGCCCGGTTTTCCAGCAGCGGTTGCGCAGGCGGGTGGGCGAGCTGGCCCGAGGGAGTTTTTGCAGTTGAGCATGCAGCTCCATGCGGGTGACCTGGTCGATGTTGGGATCGGCCATGGCCGCCTTTAGTTGTTGGCGCTTCTCCCGATATTTTTCGACCAAGCGCTGGCGCTTTTTCTCCCGCTCGATCATGCTCTTTTTAGCCACGGCTCACCTGTTTCTCCCAATTTTTCAGCTTATCCAGAATAGCGAGAAGCCCTCCCCTCAGGCAAGGGGATCCCAGAGCCGGCCATCCTCGCCGCTCCCCTTGCTTGGGCTCCGTAGGATCCCTGAGGCCAGCCTCTTGGCTTGGGGGCAATCTCTTTCTGTAGGCAAGGTTGGTGGTGGGTGATGACCCTTTCCAAAGTGATCTCGTTTGTCGCCGCCAAGTTCAAGGTTTCCCCAGAGCAGATCGAGGCCACCCGCGTGATCCTCCACAAGCCCCCGGCTTTGTTGGCGGTGCTCAAGTCGGCTCCGCCGCTGCCCAAAGAGGTTTTGCAGGATCCCAGCTTGGCCTATATCTATCCGGCCACTTTTATTCAGTGGTCGAAGTGCATGCATGGCCTGGCGGAATGGGATGATGTGCCCGCCCTGAGCTACGCCGACTATGTGGCGCAGATGGAGCTGACCTTCCTGCCGACGGATATTGCTGTCGAGGCCGCCAACAGGGACTAGCGCAGGCGAAAAACCCGTTCTGAGGCCTGGCGGACAAACTCCTTGAGCCAGCCCGCTTTTTGGGTGCTCTCCACCTGGGCCCTGACCACCGCCTGCATCCCCCCTTCCCCCCAGCTTTGGTTGCGCTGGAAATACTCGATGAAGCTTTTGCCGGCAATGCGGGTGAGATAGCCGGCGCTGGCCGCCTGGATGGGGGCTGTCGCCAAAAAACCGACCACGCTCACCTCAGCCACCGTAGCCAGGAGCCCGGTGGTCAGTTGGATCGCCCCTTCCACCAGCCCCAGGCCGGCCAGGGTCTTGGCCAGGGACAGGGCCAGTTCCCGCCCCTGCTGCAGGTTCATCTGGCAGCCGTAGAGGGATCCCAGCTCCACCACCATCTGGGCGTTGATGGCGGCAATGGCCAGCAGATCCAGCGCCGGGATGGGGTTGGCAAAGACCACGCCGGTCACGATCCACTGAAAGCGATCGATCACCTCCTCCGCCTGGCGGCGCAACTGCGCCTGGATGATCCGCTTGGCCTCTTCCCCCAACTGCTGCGATTGCAGCAGGGCATTGTCCAAGGCCAGGGATCCCCCTTCGGCGTAGAGCACCGCCTGGACGCGATCCCGCACCGCCGCCACCTCGGGCTCCGGTTGCCAG
This sequence comes from Synechococcus sp. H55.2, assembly GCF_047462495.1. Classification (NCBI taxonomy): domain Bacteria; kingdom Bacillati; phylum Cyanobacteriota; class Cyanophyceae; order Synechococcales; family Synechococcaceae; genus Synechococcus; species Synechococcus sp. H55.2. The sequence goes on from NZ_JANSJH010000036.1 coordinate 6,614, forward strand.
GTTTGGGATCCCAGCCGCACGGGGGCCGGGTCAGCAGCAGCCAGCAGCACATCTTCCGGTTGGATCAGGGGGTAAACCCGTTCCCGCAGGCGCTGCAAGAGGAGCTGCCGTTCTTCCGAGGTGTAACGGTCGATTTTGTTGAGCACCAGCAGAGCCCGCTTGCCCAGGGCGATCAACCGGCGCAAGGGATCCACCTCCGACTGGCGCAGATCCCCATCCACCACCACCAACAGCAGCTCGGCGGCCTGGGCCTGCGCCTGCGCCTCCTCTTCCCGCATCGCCCCTGCCGGCCCGATCTCCAAAATGCCCGGGCAGTCCACGATCTGCACCGGGTGGGGGATCCCGGGCAAGTCCCAATCGTAAACCGCCACCGTCTGCGTGGTGCCCAGCGTTGCCCCCACCGCCCCCACCCGCCGCCCCAGCAGCGCGTTCACCAGCGAGGTTTTGCCCGCCGATCCGGTGCCGAAGACCACCACCTGCAGTTGGGGCCGGGCCAACTGTTGGGCCAGCCGAGCCGACCGCTCCGCCAGCGCTGCCCGCGCCACCTGATCCTGGATCTGCGCCATCTGAGCTTCTAGGTGCGCCAGGTTGCGCCGGGCTGCCTCCCACTTCTCGGCAGGGGTCTCCGGGGGGGCCGGCCTGGGAAGCCTCTCGGTTTTAGGGGCGGGGCGGAACAGAAACAAGTAGTAGATGGAAGCGGCCAAAAACACCAGCAGCAGCAACACCAGCACCCCGATCAACAGCCCCCCCAAAATCGGGTGGTAGCGGGTGGCGTAGTACAGATCCAAAAACGATTGGATCAGCCAGACAATCAAGCCCGTGAACGAGGCCAGCAGCGCCAACAGCAGCAGCAAGCGCAGATAGGGAACCGATCGCATAGGGATCCAGGGCCACAACCGTTCGCGTCAGCGGAACGGAGTCCTTTTGACTCTAGCCGTGGCTGATCCTGTCCGGCTACCTAGATCTCGCCCTCAGGCTGTAGGGGCGGCTCTTCCCCTTCACACCGGGATCCCCCCTCGATGACCCGAATGGCCTGCGGATCCCCATCCACCTTCACCTGCAGATGGCGCAACTGCCAGGCTGTTCGCGTCAGCGGGACGGAGTCCTTACCGGCCACCCCCCGCTCCGACTCCACAGCCACCTCGCCGGTGCGCCGGGATCCCGTGATCAAAAAGGACAGACAGGCCCAGCCGGCTTGCTCATCCTCCTGAAAGCGCAGCCGCGAGGGCCAGCCCGGACGCAGGGGATCCCCTAGCTGCTCCACCACCACCGCATTCTGTTCGAGCTGCTCCACCGCCAACTGGTAGGTGCGATAGGCTCCCGAAGCGCGGATCCCATTCCAGACCAGGATCCCTGCCCCCACCAGCCCCAAGCCCAGCACCGCCAGCAGACCCAGACAACCACAGCCGCAGCAGCCCAGCGGGACAGCACAGCCAACTTGTTGGGGACTTTCCGACATGGCCAACCGCCACCGCAGAGTGCCCCTACACTAACACAAAGTTGCCGCTCATCCTGGTTGCCTTCCTGTCCCACAAAGCCCAGATAAAAGGCCAATCAAGCCTACGCCATTTGTCGGTAACGAGCGACGCTTCCCAGTTCCGTATTGCTACAGACATCTGTTTGTAGCTTCAAACAACAGCTCGGAAAATCATGGAATCGGCCACTCTTTGGCAAGTTCAAGCAACCCATTGTTGAGTCTAATTCCGCACTGCAGCGAAGGTTGGATCCCTACGTATCAAGTTGCTGGCTTTGCTCCCGATTAGCCGAGAAAAGCTTGCACCACAAAGATTCTAGGCTTTTTCCTCGGATGGGATCTGGTCGCATCAGCGGGACGGAGCCCTTATGAATCAGCAGTCAATGAACACCTCGAAAGCCCCCATTCTCGAATCCGCTATTTGGCGGAGTCAATATCAGAGGGATTTATCGAGAATAAGAGCAGCAAAAAATCTCGATTTAGCAGCATGAATCTATGAATGAAGCGACAACCATGACCGTGCAGCAGATCATTCAAACCGCTATGATCACCGGTCTGCTCACCGCTGCTCAGGAACACGAGCTCAACGTGAGGCTGTTCCGAGATGAGTGCTCCGAGGCCGACCTCTTCCTGCTGCGCCGCCTGCACCGCTGCCTACGCCAGGGATCCATCCGCCAGATCCCGGCCTTGCACAACACCATAGTCGTTGGCCGCTTCGGCCCACCCCTGCGCCCGGTGCCGGACAGAGCCGAGGACGCACAGCCCCAAGCTTCTGGGCCGAAGCTGGTGCCTCAGCCTAACCCCAAGGTCAGCTAGAAACCGCAGGAACCCCGCCTTGTACCCGTAGGGTCAGGGTCGAGAGGAATGCGGATAAAGACTTCATAAGCTGGGCTCAAAAGGTTCGCGATCTATTTTCCAGCCGTTCGAGCATAGCGGGGTCGGGATCCAGCTTCAGGGAGTAGAGGCCGTAGCAGGCCAGCAGCCAATTGAGCAGACGGGCCACCACGCGGGCGGTTGGCCGCGTCGCCGATCCCACCGCCACCCCTCCCAGGGAAAGGCCGACCACCGGGCGAGCGGCGAAGATGGCCTCACAGGTTTGTAACAGTCGCAACCAGCCCAGCCCCCCCGGCTCTGGGTAATGCACCGCCGGCGCCAGAGAGGGATCCAGCACACTGCAGTCCACCACCAAAAACACCGGCTGCTCCGGCAAAGCCTCCACCACCTGCTGCGGATCCCAGCCATCCTGGGCCCAGAAGATCGGGCTGGAGTGTTTTTTGAGCCAGGCGTAGGCGCGGGCACTGCCGCTGCGCAGCCCTACATGCACCACCGGCAGCTTGTGCTGGTAGAGCCGCTCCACCCAAGCGGCGTTGCCATAGCCCATATCTTGCTCCGGCTGGGTCATCTCTGCGGGAGGCATCAGGTTGGCATGGGCACTGCAATGCACCACACTCAGGGCCGGGTGGTGCTTCCAAAGGGCACGAATGGCCCCCCAACTGGCCGCCAAGACCGAAGGCAACAACACCGGCCACTGTTGTCGTCGCCAAGCCTGCGTCACTGCCGCCTCACACATGCCGTAGGGCGGCTCATCCACCAGCCCCGGCAACTGCGCCACCGCCAGCTTATCCACATCGATCCCCAACCTAGGCTCGAAGGCACACAGTTCGGCGCCAGCGTTGAGAATGGCCAGCGGCGCCTGCGTATCGTGGCCAAAAGCAGTGGGGATGAGAATGACCCTGGCGTTGGATTGCGAACTGGGATGGAGGGACCACTGGGCCATGGACGTCGTTCCTGTTGCAAAGGTAGAGCTCTGCGGCCTGCTTCTATAGTGGCTCACAGGGTAAGCCGGGATCCGCCGGCGCCGGATCTGGATCTGCTACGAAAAATTACAGTTCGCCGGCAGATCTGGGGTCAAAAATTGGGCCGATGGTAGATTCAAAGTGCTCCGCGCCGCAACTCCAAGCGCGGCCCGACAACGCAAACAACAACGAGAAGGTAGGCTATGGCTGTGATGGAAGGCGATCCCCGTCAGGGGGCGAAGCTGCCTCTGTTTGGCGGATCCACCGGAGGGCTGTTGAGCGCAGCCGAAACCGAAGAAAAATACGTGATCACCTGGACGGGCAAGCCGGGGCAGGTGTTTGAAATGCCCACCGGCGGCGCTGCCGAGATGGTGGAGGGCAAAAACTATCTCACCTTCGCCCGCAAGGAGCAGTGCTTGGCTCTCGGCGCCCAGTTGATCTCGGAGTTCAAGATCAAGGACTACCAGATCTTCCGCATCCCGGCGGGTGGACAGCCGGAGCTGGTGCATCCCAAAGATGGCGTCTTTCCCGAGAAGGTCAACGAGGGGCGCCAGCCCGTCGGCAAGGTGGATCACAACATCGGCAAGAACAAAGAGCCGGTTACCTACAAATTCACCGACGGGAAGCCCTGGGACTAATTCCGGCGGCCTTTGTCTTTCTGTCTTGTCGGATCCCCTGGCCAGCTCAGGGGATCTTTAATTTATTCGTCTCCGCTGGCAACCGGTTTGAAAGGGTTCGGCGCTGTTAGCCCTCACCCCCGGCCCCTCTCCCCGAGGGAGAGAGGAGGCGGAAGGTCATGTTGGGAAGAGTCGGATCTTTTGTCGGGCTGCCTTTGGCCAAAAAAGCTCCAGCAAAGCTGGAGCTGTACCTGCACCCTGACAGGGCCTGGGCAAGCCTACTTGGCAACCGCCGCGAAGAACTCCTTGGA
>NZ_JANSJH010000036.1:10911-19352 GCF_047462495.1 Synechococcus sp. H55.2
CCCTGACAGGGCCTGGGCAAGCCTACTTGGCAACCGCCGCGAAGAACTCCTTGGATTTCACCGGGTCGGGGTTCATCGTTCTCTGGCCGGGCTGCCAGTTGGCCGGGCAAACTTCATCGGGGTGAGCTTGCACGTACTGGATGGCCTGCAGGGTGCGCAGGGTTTCATCCACGCTGCGGCCAAAGGCCAGGTTGTTGATGGTGGCATGCTGGATGATCCCTTCCTTGTCGATAATGAACAGGCCGCGCAAAGCCACCCCTGCCGCCGGATCTAGGACATTGTAGGCGGCGCTGATCTCTTTCTTGAGGTCGGAGACCAGCGGATACCTCAGCTCGCCCACCCCGCCGGCTTTGCGGTCGGTCTGAATCCAGGCCAGGTGAGAGTACTCGCTATCCACCGAGACGCCGAGGATCTCCGTGTCCAGCTTGGCAAACTCGTCGTAGCGATCGCTAAAAGCCGTGATCTCCGTTGGGCAGACGAAGGTGAAGTCCAGGGGGTAGAAGAACAGCACCACGTACTTCTTACCCCGGTAGTCGGAAAGCCTCACCGTCTTAAACTCCATGTCGTAAACGGCAGTGGCCGAAAAATCGGGAGCGGGCTGCCCCACCCGCAGACATCCTTCCTGAGACATTAGTCGACGCTCCTTACAGTAAAGTACAAATGTAAACCAAACCTAACATACCATACTCATAATGACTTTGTCTTGCTGGTCGGCTAAGCTGGAGCGCCGCGATCTAGGGTATCCCCCTTCTTTCTCGTCGCTGGACTCTACCAGGGCAGGGAGATGGTTGCCATGAGGGTGGCGCTGGAGTTTCTCTACCACTTTTGCTGTGACCGCTGCCGGCGGTGGTGGAGCCAGGCTGACGTGGAGCCGCAGCCGGGGGATCGCCTCTATTGCCCCTATTGTGGCTATCACAATTGCATAGAAGGCATCGACACCTTCCGCGACGCCGCACGGGGCAGTTGCCTCAACCGTCCCCCCGATGCCCCTTCTGCCAAGCTGCCCAAAATCGGGAATCGGCCTCAGGATCTGGGATCCCCAAGCTGATTCACTTTATCCGTTCACTGCATCTGCCAAGCTGCCCAGGTGGGGGGGCAGCCAGGAGTGGGGATCGGCCTCAGGCAGCGAAGAATCCAAGAGCGAGTGGCAGGGGCGGCGCTCTTCCAAAAGGGTGGTGGAGCAGCAGCTATACACTTCTAGGTAGTCGTCGGGCTCCGCCTCGAAAATGGCATACTGGCCGGGGAAGAGGGTACGCTCCCAGTGGCCGGGGATCGTTCGGATCACCTGAACCTGCCGGGAACGGTTGACGAAAACGTATCTTCTCATCGCGTTTTTTTAATGTCCTTAAGAAAAACTTATTGGCTTTAAGCCAGGCTATCACCCTTGATCCCCAGCCGACAATAGCCAACGGCCAAGACGGGGATCGCTCTTTCTGCTTGACTTTGGGGGATTTGTTCTCTCAGATTATTGGGGTTGAGAGAACGGGATCCTGAGAAGAAGCCTACCCTGGTAAACTGAGGAGCAGAGTCTGAAGATATCCTTAAGTTGGCCTTCACCGTTCCGACATCACAAAGGGGGCACACCGTGGACAACAAGTTGGGGCTAGAGATCATCGAAGTGGTGGAGCAGGCTGCCATCGCCGCGGCCCGCTGGATGGGCAAAGGCGACAACAAGACTGCCGATCAGGTGGCCGTCGAGGCCATGCGGGAGAAACTGAACCAGATCCCCATGCGCGGTCGCATCGTCATCGGGGAGGGAACCCGCGATGAGGCCCCCATGCTCTACATCGGGGAAGAGGTGGGCATCTGTACCCGTCCGGATGCGGAGCAATTCTGCCGTGTGGAAGAGCTGGTGGAAATCGATATTGCCGTGGATCCCTGCGAGGGTACCAACCTGGTGGCCAAAGGCCAAAACGGCTCTATGGCAGTGCTGGCCATCTCCGAAAAAGGCGGCCTGCTGCACGCGCCGGACATCTACATGCAAAAGCTGGCGGCTCCGCCCCAGGCTAAGGGCAAGGTGCACCTCGACTATCCCCCTGAGAAAAACCTGCAGATCATCGCCGAAAGCCTGGATCGGGAGATCTCAGACCTGACGGTGGTGGTCATGGATCGCAAGCGCCACGTCGATCTCATCCGCCAAATCCGCGAGGCGGGGGCGCGGGTGAAGCTGATTACCGATGGCGACATCTCGGCGGCCCTCTCGGCAGGCTTCAACGGCACCGGCATCCACGCCCTGATGGGGATCGGGGCGGCTCCCGAAGGAGTGATCTCGGCAGCGGCGCTGCGTTGCCTGGGCGCCCACTTCCAGGGGCGGCTGATCTACGATCCCGAAGTGGTGCAGGCGGGCACCTACCTGCCGCCGGTGGAGGAAACGCGGCGGGAACTGAAAGAAAAGGGCATCGAGGATCCCGACAAGGTGTGGGAATGTGAAGAGCTGGCCAGCGGCAAGGAAGTGCTCTTTGCCGCCACCGGCATTACCGATGGCGACCTGATGCGGGGGGTGCGCTTCTTCGGCGGTGGGGCCCGCACCGAAACCCTGGTGATCTCCAGCCAGTCGCGCACGGTGCGCTTCGTGGATACCATCCACATGAAAGACGGCCAACAGCCCCGCAGCCTGCAACTGCGCTAAACAGATCCCCTGCCGAAAAGATGAGGGCGACTTTCCCTTGGCGAAGGTCGCTCTTCTCGTTGGTCGAACGTTAAAAAATCTATCAAGTTGCAACCCGAAAAAACGTAATAACTCTTCAGCAAAATCCTGCGAAACCGGTTCGATACTGGTCTTAGGGTTTAGGTAGGCTGAGAAAAGTTACCTAAGCTTGCTGGAACCGAGACAAGGAACTGCCTTGACACCGGTCTCAGCTCAACCTTCCCGAAAAGGGATGATTTGCTTTTGTTCAGAGATTTTGCTTTTAATAACTGTTGCTGTACAGACGACGGAGAGGCATGTTTATCGCGGTTGTCGGTCTTAGCCATCGCACAGCTCCTGTGGAGATCCGGGAGCGCCTCAGCATTTCCGAGGCCGAGGTGGGAGAGAGGATCCAGCAGCTCCGTGCCCACCCCCACATTGAGGAAGCGGCGATCCTCAGCACCTGTAACCGGCTGGAAGTCTACATTGTCACCCCAGAAATGGAAAGCGGTGTCCAGCAGACGATGCAGTTTTTGGCGGAGGCAAAAGGGATCCCGCTGCCCCAACTGCGCCCGCACCTGTTTACGCTGCTCTACCAAGATGCGGTGACGCACCTGGTGCGGGTGGCCGCCGGGCTGGACAGCTTGGTGTTGGGAGAGGGACAGATCCTGTCGCAAGTGAAAAAAGCGCAGCAACTGGGGCAAGCCTGCAACGGCATGGATCGCATCCTCAACCGCCTCTTCAAGGCGGCCATCACCGCCGGCAAGCGCATCCGCACCGAGACGGGGATCGGCACCGGCGCCATGTCCATCAGCTCGGCAGCGGTGGAGTTGGCCTTGCAGGAGCAAGGATCCCTTTCCCAGGGCAAGGTGACCGTGGTGGGAGCAGGGAGGATGGCCCGCCTGTTGGTGCAGCACCTCCTGGCCAAAGGGGCGGTGGATATTACCGTGGTCAACCGCTCCTTGGAGCGAGCCGAGGCCCTGGCCAAACAATTTGAGCAGCCGATCCAGGTGTTGCCCTGGGAGGCGCTGTTGAGCAGTGTGGCCGAGTCCAACCTGGTCTTCACCAGCACTGGCGCCACCCAGCCGATCCTCACCTACGAGCAACTGGCGGGGGTGCTGCAGACGAATCAGCCGCTGCTGTTGGTGGATATCTCGGTGCCCCGCAACATTGATCCCGACGTGGAAAAGCTAAGAGGGGTACAGGTGTTCAACGTGGATCACCTCTCCCGCATTGTGGAAGAAAACCGCGCCCAGCGGCAAAAGCTGGCCCGGGATGCCGAAGACTTGGTGGAAGAAGAGGTGGAGCAGTTTATGGAGTGGTGGCGCTCTCTGGAGACGGTGCCCACCATTTCCAGCCTGCGCCACAAGGTGGAGTCTATACGCGAGCAGGAGATGGAAAAAGCCCTCTCCCGCCTAGGCAAAGACTTTGCCGAAAAGCACCTGGAGGTGATCGACGCCCTCACCCGCGGCATCGTCAACAAGATCCTGCACGATCCCATGGTGCAGCTGCGGGCCAAGCGGGACATCGAGGCGCGGCGCAGGGCTATGCAAATCCTGCAGGAGCTGTTTAACCTCGATCCCATGCCGTTTCAGGCGCAGCAGGAACGCTAGGGATCCCTGGGCAGTGTCAAATATTAAAGAATTGTAACAGCTCTCTCATCTCAGGGGAAGGGCTGCCCTTAGGATACAAAACGTAAGCTCTGGGAGTTGGGGGTATGTTCGGACAGTACGAAGTGTTCGTGCAGTTGGCGCTGCTGGCCTTGATCGTTCTGGCAGGGCCGGCGGTTATCCTGCTGCTCTACCTACGCGGCGCGGATATGTAGGCAACCTAGGCCGGTTGCCGGCGCAGTTGACAGGATCCCCTGAGGAGGGCCTGTCGGCGTCGGTGGGGGAGTTCGCTCTGTTGCTCCCCTATCTCTTAATGTAACGCTTCTTTGCGCTACAGTTATAGAAGCAGCCCTAGGGCAAGCTCGCCTATAGGGCGTTACTTTATGAGTTGATTATTTCTTATGTCACTCCCCATCCGCAACGTCGCCATCATCGCCCACGTCGACCACGGCAAAACCACCCTTGTGGACGCCCTGCTGCGCCAGGCAGGCACCTTTCGGGAGGGAGAGGACATTCCCACCTGCGTGCTGGACTTCAATGCCCTGGAGCGAGAGCGGGGCATCACCATCCTGGCCAAGAACACAGCCGTCCGCTACGGCGAAACCCTGATCAATATTGTCGATACCCCCGGCCACGCCGACTTCGGCGGAGAGGTGGAGCGGGTGCTGGGCATGGTGGAGGGCTGCTTGTTGATCGTGGACGCCAACGAAGGCCCGATGCCGCAAACCCGCTTTGTGCTGCGCAAGGCGTTGGAAAAGGGCCTGCGCCCGATCGTGGTGGTCAACAAAATCGATCGGCCTCGTGCCGAGCCCTACAAGGCCATCGACAAGGTGCTGGATCTGTTTTTGGAGCTGGGGGCCGACGAAGACCAGTGCGACTTTCCCTACCTCTTTGCTTCGGGGCTGCGGGGCTTTGCCCTGGAAGAAGCTGACCTGAAAGCTTTTCTGGAAGGAAGGTACAGCGGCCCGCTGGACATGAAGCCCCTCTTTGAAGCCATCCTCAAGCATGTCCCGCCGCCGATTGGGGATCCGGCCAAGCCGTTACAACTGCAGGTTACCACGCTGGAGTACTCGGAATACCTGGGTCGGATCGTGATCGGCAAGATCCACAACGGCACCATCCGCCTTGGGGATCAGTTGGCGGTGGTCAAAGAAGATGGGTCGATCGTCAAGGGCAAGGTAACCAAGCTCTTTGGCTTCCAGGGCCTGCAGCGCGTCGAGCTCACCGAGGCTACTGCCGGCCACATCGTCGCCGTGGCGGGGTTTGCCGAGGCCAACATCGGCCACACCCTCACCTCTCCCGAGAACCCGCAGGCTTTGCCGCTGATCAAGGTGGATGAGCCGACGCTGCAGGTGATGATCTGCGTCAACGACTCTCCCTTTGCCGGCCAAGAGGGCACCTTTGTTACTTCGCGGCAATTGCGGGAGCGCCTGCTGCGGGAGCTGGAAACCAACGTGGCGCTGCGGGTGGAAGAGACAGATTCCCCGGATCGCTTTTTGGTGTCGGGGCGGGGCGAGCTGCACCTGGGCATTTTGCTGGAGACCATGCGGCGGGAGGGCTACGAGTTTCAGGTGGGGCAGCCGAAGGTGATCTTCCGCGAGGTCAACGGCCAACCCTACGAGCCCTATGAGTGTTTGGTGCTGGATGTGCCGGAATCGACGGTGGGCGCCTGCATTGAACGGCTGGGGCAGCGGCGGGGGGAGATGCAGAACCTGATGGTGGGCGCGGACGGGCGGGCCCAGTTGGAGTTTGTCATCCCGGCCCGAGGGCTGATCGGCTTCCGTGGGGAGTTTATCCGCATCACCCGCGGCGAGGGGATCATGAGCCACAGCTTTTTGGAGTATCGCCCCCTGACCTCTGAAATGGAAATGCGCCGCAACGGGGTGCTGATCGCCTTTGAAGAAGGGGTGGCCACCAGCTACGCACTGAAAAATGCGGAAGACCGCGGGGTGTTCTTCATTACGCCAGGTACCCGCGTCTACAAGGGCATGATCGTGGGCGAGCACAACCGTCCACAGGACTTGGAGTTGAACGTCTGCAAAACCAAGCAACTGACCAACCACCGGGCTGCCAGCGGGGAAGAGCTGGTGCATTTGCAGGCGCCGGTGGAGATGAACCTGGAGCGGGCGCTGGAGTACATCGGCGAGGACGAGCTGGTGGAGATCACGCCCCAGTCGGTGCGGCTGCGCAAGGCGCAGTTGACGGCCTCTCGTCGCTAGTGGTCGGCTACCACCGTCGCAGGTAGAAGCGCAGGTTGGGGAAATAGAAGGCCCCCCAAATCCCCAGCAAGACAACTCCCAAACCCAACAAAGCCAGCCACAGGCGGGGACGGCTGTGGAGCCGGTCGGATCCCACTTGCACATAGGCCAGATCCACCCAGGCGGTGTTGCCGCGGCGGAACCAGCCCACCACCTTGACCCGCCGGCCCATGAGGGCACGGAGCTGCTTTAGGCCGGAAAAGACATTGCCCACCGGTCCCAGGGGAGAGGTAAAGCGCAGCGGGATCAGCCCGGTGGCATCTTGCAGCTTCGGCTCCGCCCCCAGTTGATAGCCGGCTTGTCCCAAGCCCAGCAGCTCTCCTTCCAGCTCCACCGGCTGGCCACGGCAGGGATCCGCCTCGGGGTCAGCCAGCAAGTGGAGTACATCAGTTGTCTGGGGCGACAGGGATCCGCGGTACATCAACACCGCCTTGGATCCCAGGCCTAGGCCACAGCCCACCACCGCTACCGCAGCAATGACTTTGGGATCGAGGCGATCTTGCAGCAGCAGGTAGAGGATCAGCCCCACCAGCCAACCGACGAGGATCCCGACCACTTCGGCAGCGTAGATGGCCAGATCCAGCCAGAAGCGGCTTTGCAGACGGACCCCATCCAACTTGGATCCAGATCCCAGGCGCAACTCCGGCAGCAGGCGCAGCCGTTGCGCATACTCCGCCAAAACCTGGAAGCGGTGCCCCGGCAACGGATGGCTGGAGTTGACCTGCATCCAGCGGGCCCAGGGGTTGAGCTGATCCCAGAGAAAGACTTGGCCAGCTTGGGCGGGATCCCGGAGGCGGACGGCGGCACTGGCAGCGGCGGTGGTTTTGAAGTCCAAGAAGCTGAACAGTCGGGTGCAGTGCAGCAGCGAAGATGGGCGGCGGTCGTTTTTGTGGGCCTCCTGCAGGCCGGCAGCCGACTTGAGCAGAGCGGCCACCAGCCCGTTGGGGTTGCCCGTGGCCTCCACCGCGAAGTGATCGGCGTGGGAGGTGCCCAGGCGAGAGAGGAAAAACAGCGGGTAGGAAAGCACTGTGTAGATTAGGTAGAGCAGGGGGGCCGCATGGCCGATGAGATCCCGCCGTTTGTTCCCCAGTTGGCTCACCTGCTCCAGAGCCAAGTAAACCAGTTGAAGGGGGGATCCCAGCAGGGTCATAACCAGGATGTCGCCGTTGACGATGCGCCCCAGGGCTTGGGCATAGACGGCGGCAATCTCATCCGGGGCAAGCTGCTGCAACAGGGCCTGGGTGACCACGATGCGGCCGCCGTCGGGAAGAGTGCCGTAAACAAAAGCCAGCGGCCCCCCTTCCGGGATCACCCCCAGGCGGGGTTGTTTCAGTTGTTTTTGGGCGCAGAGGCGCTGCAGCAGGCGGGCCGCCTCGGGACTGTGGCGCTCAATTTCCCCCAAGGTGGTCCAGCGCAGCTTGTGCAGCCGCCGGTGCAGGTGATCCATCAGCCAGGGGGCAAAAAACAAAAGGCCGACGCCAAAGTTGACCGCCAGGCTGCCGGCTACCAACCAGCGCAGGCCATTGCGCAGCCAGGGCAGCAACCCTTGCAAAAACCAAAGTTGCCGCGGAAAACTCAGCCGTCCGAAATCTAGGTGAGCGCCCACCAGCACAAAACTCAGCCACCAGAGGAAGAGGATGCCCACAGCCAGGGATCCCCACTTGGCCCAGCGTAGAGAGCCGGCCCGCTCCGGCAGGGGGATCTTCAGGCCCAGTTGACCGGCCCGTTGGCGGCTGGAGAGCGGCTGAGCTTCAGGAGCCGGTTCTGGGGAGGGCGGGGAAGCAGCGGGTTTTTCCACCGTTTGGGGCAGGCGGGGCAGGATTTTTTGGGCCCAGCCTCGCGCCTGGGGATCCGGGTGCTGCAGCAGTTCCAGACAAAGCGCCCGCGCCTTCTCCGCCTCGCCCGCCAGATGGTAGGCCCGCACCAGGTTCATCTGGGCCTCCAGGG
>NZ_JANSJH010000036.1:19452-21356 GCF_047462495.1 Synechococcus sp. H55.2
CTGCTCCCCCAGCTTACTCAAGGATCTGGCCTTGCTGAGGTGGATCCCCCGAAAGGGGGTAGCGGAGCAAGCGCCGCCGCAGGCAATCCAGCGCCGTCTGGGCGCTCCACCAGCGCACCCCCTCGCGGCCCCGCAAGCTGCCGAAGCGGTACTCGTGGACTTCCACGTTCCCCTCCGGGTCGGCCAAGCCCAGATACACAAGGCCGACCGGCTTGGTGGGGGTACCCCCGTCTGGCCCGGCAATGCCGGTGATGCTCAAGGCCCAGTCGGAGCCGAGGACTTGCTTGGCCCCCAGCGCCATCTGGGCCGCCACCGGCTCGCTCACGGCCCCCTGCTGCTGCAGCGCCGCGGGATCCACCCGCAAGAGCTGCTCCTTGATGCGGTTGTCGTAGGCAACGATCCCCCCAACAAAATAGCGGGAGCTGCCCGGGATCCCGGTTACCAACTGCCCCAGCAGGCCACCGGTGCAGGATTCCGCCACCGCCAGGGTTTGCCCCCGCTGCAGCAGCAACTCCCCCACCACGCTGGCCAAGGTGGCCTCGTCGCTGCCGAAGTAGTCTTCCCCGGAAATCTGTAAAATCTGCTCCACCACCGGGGCAATCAATGCTTCCGCCGCCTCACGCGTGGGGGCACGTCCGGTAACCCGCAGGCGCACCTCCCCCTGGCTGGCGTAGGGAGCCACGGTGGGATTTTCCCCCGCCAGCAGGGATCCCACCCGTTCGGCCAAGGTCGATTCAGGAATGCCCCAGTAGCGCAACACGCGGCTGTAAAACACTTCCTTGCCCCAGCCCAGGGAGCGCAAATAGGGCACAGCCGTCTCCTGCCACATCTGCTGCATCTCCCGCGGCACGCCGGGGAAGGTGAGAATGTGCAGGTCGGGCCGGGGCTGCCAGATGAGGCCACAGGCGCTGCCCAGGGGGTTGGGCAGGACGGTTGCCCCCTGAGGCAAAAAGGCCTGCTTGCGGTTACTGGGCGAGGGCTCCATACCTCGCTGGCCGTACTTTCGCAGAATCTCCTCCCAAACCTGCGGGTGCTCCACCATCTCCACGCCGAAAAAAGAGGCCAGTGCCGCGTGGGTCAGATCATCCGGGGTTGGCCCCAGCCCTCCTGTAATTAAAAGCAGGCTGGAGCGGTTGCAGGCCACCTCCAAAGCATGGTGGATGCGGGCTTCGTTGTCCCCCACCACCGTTTGGTAGTAGTGCGGGATCCCCAGCTTGGCCAGCTCGGCTGCTAGGTATTGGGCGTTGGTGTTGGTAATCTCCCCCAAGAGTAGCTCTGTGCCAATGCAGAGGATCTCAGCCCCCTGGGGAGTGACGGTTTGCGTTGGGCTCATGCTCGGCTCAACCTCGGCTCAGCCGCTAAGTATAGAGGTCTGGATCCCCCTTTCGCGCAGGGATCCCTGGGATCTCTTGCTCAAGAGGGGTAGGGATCCTCGGCCAGCCGAGCCAAAGCTTCCAGCTCAGCACCCACCACGCGGTGCAGGATCCACTCCGGATGTGGCTTGGCACCCAGGCGCCGGTAGAACTCAATCGCCGGCTGGTTCCAGTCCAAAACCATCCACTCCAGCCGCCCATATCCTTTGGCCACTGCCTCCTGGGCCACCCGCGCCAAGAGCGCCTTGCCAATGCCCCTGCCGCGAAACCCCGGCAGCACAAACAAGTCTTCCAGGTAGATCCCCGGTCGGGTGAGGAAGGTGGAAAAGTTGCGAAAGTAGAGGGCAAACCCCACCGCTTGCCCCCCCACTTCTGCCAACAAGGCCGAGGCAAAGGCTTCGGGGCCAAACAGATGCTGTTGCAGCAGCTCGGCGGATCCCGTTACCAGGTGGCTCAGGTGCTCGTACTCGGCCAAAGCGCAGATGAGATCAAACAGAACGGGCACATCCTCAGGCGTGGCAGGACGAATTT
>NZ_JANSJH010000037.1:0-15201 GCF_047462495.1 Synechococcus sp. H55.2
CGACGATGTCGAACCATCCTCGCTCCTGGCGTACGCGCCCTACCGCGATGGTCATCTCAACTTCTCCCAAAAAAGATCTAAATGAATGAGAACGCTAATGAAACTACAAAGTTTGCTTCCTTGAAGCAAGAGAAGAGCCTAGGTATAAAGACTCAACTCGCGGGTCTTTTGCCTCACCTTCTTTTAACGGCTCTTTGGCCAGAGCTACTCAGGAGCTCTTACAAGTAGGACTCCCAGTGCTCCAAGACCCTGTCCAGAACCGTTTCCAGTACTCAACAACGGCCCAATGAGCCATCTGAGAGCTACCGGACAAGCTTTACGGCTGTAGGCATTACAATCTAGCCTATGCCGGTAAAGACTTGTAAATTGCTTTCATTATAGAGGCGGGTGACGCGCCTCCATCAAGTCCGAGGTGGCCGGGATCTTCACAGACTGTAATCTTTGCGGTTTTTCTCTCCTGAGATATTGAGCGTGAGGGGCCGCCTCACCCCGGGGAAGGCCGAAGGCCCAAGATCCGATATCCTTAAAGGGCGAGGCAATCCACCTGAGAGGAATCTATGGCTAGTGAGATCTTCACCATTGCTGGGCTCTCCATTGTCCTGACCCTAGTGGGCGTGGCGCTCGGATACGGGATCCTGCGCGTCACCCAGGGCGGGGCCGAGTAGGGATTTCCTCGCTTGGTGAAACATGAAAATCGGCATCGTTGGCGCCGGGGCAGTCGGGGGGCATTTGGCCGTCCGCCTGGCCCGAGCCGGTTTTCCAGTGAGTGTGGTGGCACGGGGATCCCACTTGCAGGCCATCCGCAGCCGAGGGTTGAAGCTGATCCGGCAGGGGGATCCTTCCCAGGCTTGGGTGGAGCGGCTGACAGCCAGCGACGACTTGGCTGAGCTGGGGCGGCAAGATGTGGTGATCGTTGCTGTCAAGGCCTACAGCTTGCCCCTGCTTGCCCCACAGTTGGGATCCCTGTGTGGCCCGGACACCCCCGTTGTGGTTGTTCAGAATGGCGTTCCCTGGTGGTACTTTTACCGGCATGGCGGCGAGTTTGAGGGGCGCTCCTTGACTTCGGTGGATCCGGGCGGGGTGATCGCCGCCCATCTGCCGATCGAGCGGGTGATCGGCTGTGTCGTGTACATCGCCGTGCAGTTGGCAGAGCCGGGGGTAGTTTTGCACACCGGCGGCGGGCGCTATATTCTGGGGGAGCCAGATGGATCGTTGTCGGAGCGGCTGCGCTCTCTGGCGGCCATCTTTGAGCAGGCGCAGCTTCCTGTAACTCTCACCTCCCAAATTCGGGTCGAGATCTGGCAAAAACTGTGGGGCAACGCCGCTTTCAACCCCATCAGCGCCCTCACCCGCGCGGCCCAAGACGAAATTGCCCAGTACCCGCCCACCCATGCGTTGGTTGAGTCGGTGATGCAGGAAACCGAGGCTGTGGCCCAAGCGCTGGGGATCCGGCTGCCGGTCTCTCTGGAAGAACGGCTCAAGGATGCAGCCCGCGTGGGATCCCATCGCACCTCGATGCTGCAGGATATTGAGCGGGGGCGACCGACGGAGATCGAGAGCATTGTCGGCGCCATCGCGGAGCTGGGGCGTTGGGCAGGGATCCCGACTCCCCATTTGGATACACTCTATGCTTGCGTTAAGCTGCTGGAGCGCTCGCTTCAGGCGGGGAAAGCGGCCCGTTCCCAGCCGCAGATCCCCTAGTAGCCCCTCAACTCTTGCGGACTATGCTGGAAAACGCCATTGTGCTCATCACCGGTGCCAGCAGCGGCATCGGGGCAGCCTGTGCCACGCTTTTTGCCCGTTCTGGGGCCAAGCTGATCCTGGTGGCCCGCCGTCAGGAGCGTCTGCAGGAGCTGGCTATGGAGTTGCAGCAGGCTTACGGCGCTTCCTCATACTTGCTGACTTTGGATGTGCGGGACAGGGCAGCCGTACAACAGGCGCTCCAGTCTTTGCCGCCGGTCTGGGCTGAGATCGACATCTTGATCAACAACGCCGGCCTCAGTCGCGGCTTGGACAAGCTCCACACCGGTGCTCTGCAAGATTGGGAGGAGATGATCGATACCAACATCAAGGGCTTGCTGTATGTTACCCGCGCCGTCTTGCCCGGCATGGTGGAGCGGGGCCGCGGCCATGTGGTGAACATCGGCTCCATTGCCGGTCGGCAGACCTATCCCGGCGGCGCCGTCTATTGTGCTTCCAAAGCCGCCGTGCGGGCCATCTCCGAGGGCCTGAAGCTGGATCTGCTGGGCACCCCCATTCGCGTCACCGAGATCCAGCCCGGCTTGGTGGAAACCGAGTTCAGCCAGGTGCGCTTCCACGGCGATCGCGAGCGGGCGGCAGCGGTCTATCGGGGCCTCACCCCCCTGACGGCGATGGATGTGGCCGAGGTGGTGCTGTTTGCCGTCACCCGTCCCCCCCACGTCAACCTCAGTGAGGTCTTGCTGGTGCCCACCGACCAGGCCAGCACGACAATGGTGCATCGCCGATAAGGATGCGAAGATCCCGATCCCTTCGCTTGTTCGGTATTCACCCCCCCATCCCTGGGCGACAATGGCGGCAAAGGGGGTGGGCCCATGGGAGTGGAAAGCGGGATCCTCATTGGGTTGGGCATCGGCCTACTCGGCACGCTGATTTTGCTCTGGCAGAGTCGGCGCCGCTTCGGCCGCCAATTGCAACAGTTGGGATCCCTGCTGCACGTGCCCCTGCCTCTGAGTTCGCCAGAACAGATGCTCAGCCGGCTCAGCCGCCACCTGCGCCAACAAGAACTGGAGTGGGCCAGCCAAAAACGACACCTGCAAGACTGGCAGTATCTCAGCCACCACCTGCCCTGGGGATACCTGCGGGTGGACGAGAACAACGTGGTCCTGGAGTGTAACCCTGCCGCTCAACGCCTGCTGCACATTGGCCAGTGGCAGCCGGGCGTCAAGCTCCTGCTGGAGTGGGTGCGCTCCTATGAGTTGGATCAGCTCATCGAAGCCACCCGCCGCCAGGGGGCCAACACGCCCATCCAGAGCCGCGAATGGATCTTCTACCCTTCCGGCGGCGAGAATAAACCGGTTCCGCTGCGGGCTTGGGGGCTGCCACTGCCGCAGGGGCAGGTTGCCATCTTTTTGGAAGACCGGCTGGAAGCTACCCTGCTAGCCCAACAACGGGATCGCTGGGCCTCGGATGTGGCCCACGAGCTGAAAACCCCCCTCACCTCGATTCGCCTGCTGGCCGAAACTTTACAAAGCCGGGTCGACACCGCGCAAGCGGTTTGGGTGGAACGATTGCTGAACGAGACGCTGCGCCTCAGCCAGTTGGTACAAGACTTGTTGGAACTGAGCGCCCTTAACTTGGGGGCCGGATCCCGCTCCCAATGGCGCTGGGTGGATCTGGCAGCCTTAGTGCGCGAAGCCTGGCAGAGCTTAGAACCGCTGGCCAAGCCCCGTCACCAGGAACTGCACCTGAGCAGCCCCTCCCAGCTCTATCTCTGGGGAGATGAACAGCGCCTCTACCGCCTCATCCTCAACCTCTTGGACAACGCCGTCAAATATGGCGCGCCCGACTCCCCTGTCCACGTGCTGCTCTTGGAACAGGGATCCCAGGTGCGGCTGGAGGTGTACGACCACGGCCCTGGCCTGCCGGAGGATCAATTTGAGCTGGTCTTTCAACCCTTTTACCGCACCGATGCGGCGCGGGCCCGCAGCAAAGGCGGCACCGGCCTGGGGCTGGCGATCGTGCGGCAAATTGTGGAACTTCACGGCGGCACAATCCGCCTGCGCAATCACCCACAAGCAGGTGGGCTGTGGGTGCAGGTGGAACTGCCCCGGAAACGCGCCGATGCCCTGTGAAAGCTGCCCAGAAGCGCTCCCGTCAACATCGCCAAACCCTTCGGCCTGAGAATTGCCGCAGATTTTCCTGCGGCGGGACTATCCATCTTGGAGGGGATCCCCTACAATTGGGGTAGGTAATCTTTACAGTTCATCCTACAGGCATTCGGAATGGGCGCCGACTATCATTCCGCTGATTTGTTGTCGGAGCGGGAACTGCAGGTCATCGAGTTGATTGCTGCAGGGCTGACCAATCAGGACATTGCGGAGCGCTTAGAGATTAGCAAACGTACCGTTGACAATCACATCAGCAACATTTTGAGTAAAACCCGAACTGCAAATCGGGTGGCTTTGGTACGCTGGGCTCTGCAATGGGGAAAGATTTGCCTGGACCAGGTCAATTGCTGCACCCTAGTGGATGACAAAATTGCCTAGCCCCATCTTGCTTTGCCAGTAGCCAGATGCCCAACGTAGAGTCTTAATCAGGGGATTTTTTTGCGTTTTGCACCGCGATTGCTTCTGGGAGCGGGGGTGAGGGGAAGAAAGAGGCTGCCGAGAGCCCTTGGGAAGTCTTCCAGTTTGGCTAGAGGTAGCTACATTTTGAGTTGTGTAGGTTGAGTTGTCATCCGTGAGCATCCCTGAGCTGAAACGTTACGCTGTTCGCTACGATTCCATGCCCCTGATGGTTTATCGGGAAGTGGCTGCCCATTTGGCCTGTGTTTCAGGGGTAGAAACGGAGCTGGAGTGGAAAAAAGACTCCAGCTTTCGCTACCAAGACAGCCAAGTAGAGGCGTTGCATATTTGTCAAAAACCCGGTGCCGACCCAGAGCAAATTAAGCGCATTCTCGACCACTACGGAACGTGGCAGTATAGCCCCTTAGAAGAATAGCCCTTTCTGCAATTAAATAAAAAAGGGAGCCCCAGGGGTGGGGATCCCTTGACGATTCCTCTGCAAGTTCTGGGACAGAAGCCGTTCAGCCAGTAGCCTGGCTTTGGTCAGACAGATGCAATCTACGGGCCAAACCCAGTCTTGCCAGCACCCAAATGGCCCAGTAGGTCATGTCGATCTCCCACCAACGCAAGCCTGCTTTCACGCGCTTCGGGTCGGCGTGATGGTTGTTGTGCCAGCCTTCACCATAGGTTAAGATGGCCGCCCACCAAAGGTTACGGGCATTGTCGTCGCTCTCGAAAGTTCGGTAACCCCAGAGGTGGCTGGCAGAGTTGATCAACCAGGTGCAGTGCAGCAGCAACACCGTCCGCACAAAGATGCCATAGATGACGAACGACCAACCCCCCAGCAAGTAGAGCACGGCAGCCAGCGGCAATTGCAGCAGCAGCCCATACTTGTCCAGCCAACGATAAAAAGGATCCCGAGCCAAATCCGGCGCAAAAGCAGAATACTTCTCACGGTTAAAAAACTCTTCCCGTTGGTAAATGAGCCAGAGCATGTGGCTCCACCAAAAGCCTTTGCGAGCAGAGTAGGGATCCCGCTCTTCGTCTTCAGTAAAAGCGTGATGCTGACGATGGCCGCCCACCCAGAAAATCGGCCCCCCTTGGATGGCGAGAGCGCCGAAGGTAGCAAAGACATATTCCAGCCACTTGGGCACTTGGAAACTGCGATGGCTAAGAAGACGATGATACCCTAGGCAGATGCCCAAGCTGCCGAAGCACCAGTGAAGCAATAGAGCCACTCCCAGGGCCGGCCAGGAAAAGTAAAAAATGCCGCCCACCAAAGCGAGGGCGTGAAAAACAATGAAAAAGAGAACAAATTCCCAGGCAAACCGGAAAGACTTTTGGGGCTCAGGCTGAGTGAGCGAAGCAGAACGGTCAGGATTATCCAGCGATTGGGAAGGAAGGGAAACGGCCATGAACCAGCAAAACCTCAGAAAAAGAGAAAGGGCAGCGCAGAATCAAATACCTCCTCACAAAGTTGCTTCTCATGCAAAGGCCACCGAATCCCTGACTCAGCTCACAAGGAGCTCACAACCCTGAAAGGCAAACCGGGATCCCTGAAGGCCCGCCCAAGCAAGCCCCAGCAGTGAAAGCGGCTACAAGAGAGCAGAAAAGCAGCAGGTTTGATCTCGCCTGAGGCTAAGCTTAACGATATTTCACCTCGAATGCAAGCGCTACTTGCAGGCTGCTGCCGTTCTCTAGGGTTTTCTCCTAACTCCTTACCCCATCACCCACCATGGCACGTTCTTCCTCTCGGCAAAGGCTGCTAGACGCGGCTCGGGAGCTGTTTGTTCGTCAGGGCATTACCCAGACCACCACCCGTCAAATCGCAGACCTAGCCGGCGTTAATGAAGTCACCCTATTTCGGCACTTTGGCAGCAAGCAGGGGCTGCTCTTGGCCGTGTTTGGTGAGCTGGGGGTCTTTTCCGGCATTGCCGATCTTCCTCTCCAGGGGGATCCCGCCTCATTCCAAGGCTCTGGGCTGCAGGCCATTCTGCTGCGCTATGTCCACACCTGTTTTCGGGCGCTGGCCGATAATCCTGAGCTGGTGCGCTCTTTGGTTGGAGAAGCAGGCTTTTATTCCGAGGAGCATCGCCGCGCTCTGAGGCTCGGCTTTTCTCAGGCGCAGGAACAGCTAACACAATACTTGCAACAGTTCCCCGGCTCTGAGTTCCAATCGGTCGAGCCCGAGCGCCTTCACCGAGCCGCTGGGGTTTTACACCTGATGATTTTGGGGGCAGCCGTGTTGGCCGTCACCGCCGGCCTGCCCTCGAGCGGCGAGGAGAAGTTGTCCCATGGCCGCTCATCAAACGCTGAAAGCGAACCAATCCCAGACCTACTCCAAGCCTGCGTAGAGCTGTGGATGGCAGGCTTGACCGACGTGAAAAAGGCAGAGAGCTAGCCTCCTCTCATGCGGCTTTAGGACTCCGTCCTGCTATCGCGAGTGGCGGGACGAAAACAGGCGATGGGCACCAAAAAGAGGGGAAAAGAGAGGAGGTTGTAAGCCGGGTTCTGTAGTGGGGCGTTCTTTCAAAACTTTCAAGAACTAACCCGCACTGGCGATCATCCATCTGGGAGTGATGTTGCCATCACCCTCTAGCGGCTCACCACCATCGAGAGCACCCTTCCCCAGCGTCTACTGGGTACCGTGATCTCGATGCAGCCGACAGGGGCGAAGAACAGCCATGATCCTGCGGCTGCGGCCTTGCTTTCCACCGGGGTTTACCGAGCCAACGCCTCTCGACGTTGCTGGTGGGCTCTTACCCCACCTTTGCACCCTTACCTGTGCTGGGATCCCAGCCATCGGCGGTATGTTTCTGTGGCACTGTCCTCGCGGTTACCCGCACTGGGAGTTTCCCCAGCGGTGTGTTCTTCTGAAAGCCCGGACTTTCCTCATCCCGCTGTCTGGTGGCGACAGCAAAGACGCGATCGCCTGCCCCTCCTCTCTCTTCACCTCGATCCTACTGCATTTCCCAAACCCGGAGATCACCTCCATCACCACAGCCGCCGCGCTTTCGGTGCCATGCCAAACAAGCAGATTGAGGATCTGGATGGCAGCAGCTCTCATACCTGAGGTAACACAGCGGCAGAGCGAGCAAGCTCTGTAAAAGAACTCCCCTCTCCCTTGGGGAGAGGGGCTGGGGGTGAGGGGGGTGGAGAGCCTTAGTAGCGATGCACCAGCCTGTTGAGGGGCTTGAAGATATCTGCCTCAAATTTCTTGCCCTTGAGCATGCGGTTCCAGTACAGCCAGGGCAACAGGTGCACCTTGGCCAGGTACATGGAGTAGCGCTCTCGTGTTGGATCCAGGGGGAAAGAGGGAGCTAGCTTTGCGTCATAGGCAAACTCCGCCATGATCAGGGAGTTGTAGCCGGTGATCAGGGGGCAGCAGGTGTAGCCGTCGTAGCGGGCCGGCAGCGGCTTGGACTGCATGGCCGCCAAGAGGTTTTCCGCCAGCACCGGCGCCTGCTTGCGGGCTGCGGCTGCCGTCTTGGAAGTCGGCAGGGAAGAGGCATCCCCCAAAGAGAATACGTTGGGGTAGCGGGGGTGTTGCAGCGTCCACTTGTCCACCTCCACCCAGCCACCAGGTCCCGCGAGGGGGCTGCGCTTGACAAAGTCCGGGGCGCTCATGGGCGGAGCCACGTGGATCATGTCGTAGTGCAGGCTTACCTCCTCTTTGCCCTTGTCGGTGGTTACCTCAAAGATGGCCTCTTGCGTCTCGGGCCGGATGGCCTTGAGGTTGTGCCTGAACTTTACCTGGATCCCGCGCCGCTCCACCACTTTCTCCAGGGCGGCGCTGTATTCCGGCACCGCGAAGAGGGTGGGAGTGGCAGTACAAAAGATAACTTTGGTGTTGACCCCAACGCCGCTTTTGCTCTTAAAGACGTCGTCGGCCATGTACATGATTTTCTGGGGCGCGCCGCCGCACTTGATGGGAGTGGCGGGGTAGGTGAAGATGGCCGTGCCCCCCTGGAAGTTGCGGATGGTCTCCCAGGTGTAGGGGGCATAGTCTTTGGAGTAATTGCTGGTCACGCCGCCCTTGCCCAACGCTTCCGGCAGGCCTTCGATCAGGTGCCAGTCAATTTGGATCCCGGGGGCCATGATGAGGTAGTCGTATTCGATAACTTGGCCGGCCTCGGTGATGACGCGGTTGTGATCCGGATCCAGCTCGGCCACCCGCGCCTGGATCCACTTGGCTCCCCTGGGGATGACGGTTTTTTCATCGCGAACAAACTTGGCCAGCGGTGCAATGCCCCCGCCCACCAGCGTCCAGCCGGGCTGGTAGTAGTGCTTGTCGGAGGGCTCGATGATGGCAATGTCGAGGTTGCGCTGGCGCTCCAGCAACTGGGCTGCTGCACTGATGCCGGCTGCCCCTCCCCCGACGACGACAATCTGATGGTGAATAACTGTAGGAGAACTCCCAGAAGCAGCCCCCTGCACCTCGGAGCGCGCGCCGTTTTGCGGCACTGCTGCTGACTGGGCTTGCAACTCCCTTGGCTTTGTAGTCGGTACTACCATAACTCCCTCAAAACAGAAACAAAAAAAGCTACCGCTAGACTCAATTGGCCATATTAAAAAACAGCAAAAGAGCCAGCTCACCTGTCCAGGAGCCCGGACAGTTCAGCCGAAGCCCTTTGGCTCCCTACAAGCTCTAGCTAATCATTCTACCTAATAAGAATATGTTCATCCTTTCTATCTATTGAGAATTTTAAGCAAATCTTAGCCGGCTGCCTAAACGTTGTTGACGCTTGTCTTGGTAAAGAGCCCCCCGAAGGACACCTTGCCGGGAAGGGCCCATGGCATTGGTTAGGCTATCAGAGATAAGGAGGGCAGGCAGCCCATCCAACCCTCGCGGTGTTGTAACTCAAGATTCCGAACATGGCCGAATCTTCATCCCCTGAGCTGCTCCCGGCCCTTGCCTGGCATGCCCTGCCGGAGGAGCAAGCCATCCAGGAACTCCTCGGAGAGGAGATGTCTTTGGCGGGGCTGTTGGAAAAGGGCCTCTCTCAAGCTGAAGTGGAGAAGAGGCAGCGGCAATACGGCCCCAATGAGCTGAAAGCCAAAGCTGCAACGCCGGCCTGGGTCAAGTTTCTGCAGCAGTTTAACCAGTCGCTGCTCTATATCCTGATGGTGGCTGGGGCGGTCAAGGCGTTCCTGGGATCCTGGCGCAACGCCATCGTGATCTGGGCGGTGGTGGTGATCAACGCCCTCATCAGCTACATCCAAGAGTCTAAGGCGGAGGAGGCGATCGCCGCTCTGGCCAAGTCGGTGGTGACTGAAGTCACGGTGCTGCGGGAGGGGCAGAAAGTGCGGGTGCCCTCGCAGGAGCTGGTACCGGGGGATGTGGTGCTCTTGAGCTCGGGAGACAGGGTGCCCGCCGACCTGCGCCTGCTGAGTGCGCGCAACTTGCAGGTGGACGAATCGGCCCTCACGGGAGAATCGGTGCCGGTGGAAAAACGGCTGGGATCCCTCCCTGAAGACACGCCTTTGGCCGACCGCCAGAACATGGCCTACGCCGGCAGCTTCGTTACTTTTGGCCAAGGGGCGGGGGTGGTGGTGGCCATCGGCAACCAGACCCAGACGGGCCGCATTTCCAAGTTGATCGAAGAGGGGGGATCCCTGCAAACTCCCCTGACGCGCAAGTTTGAGGCGTTCAGCCTGACCTTGCTGAAAATTATCCTCACCTTGGCTGCGCTCACCTTTTTGGTGGGCCTGGTGCAGGGCCAAGCGGCAGTGAGTGTCTTTGAGGCGGCAGTGGCGCTGGCGGTGAGCGCCATCCCCGAAGGCTTGCCGGCGGTAGTTACCGTAACCTTGGCCATTGGGGTCTCCCGCATGGCCCGACGCCATGCCATCATCCGCAAGTTGCCGGCGGTAGAAACCCTGGGCAGCGCCACGGTGATTTGCTCGGACAAAACCGGCACCCTCACGGAAAACCAGATGACGGTGCAGGCCATCTACGCCGGATCCCAGCTCTACCGGGTTACCGGCAGTGGCTACAGCCCCCAGGGCCAGATCCTATCCCAGGAAGCCAATTCCCCCGTCGAAGTGCGCCAATGGCCCTCGCTGGAGGCCTGTCTACTGGCCGGCTGCCTCTGCAACGACACCCGCCTCCAACCCAAGGACGACGGTCAGTGGGAAGTGGTAGGGGATCCCACCGAGGCGGCTCTGCTCGTGGCGGCGCAGAAGGGGGGTCTGGATCGAGAAGATCTGCAGTGCCGCCGCCCTCGCCTGGACAGCATCCCCTTTGAATCCGAGTTTCAGTACATGGCCACCCTGCACCGGTTGGGGCCGGAGGAGCACTGTATCTACGTCAAGGGATCCGTAGAAGCTCTCTTGCCCCGCTGCGGCAGCCAGATGGGATCCCAGGGGGAGATCCAGCCCTTGGAAGCAGAGCGGATTCGCCAGCAGGTGGAGGCCTTGGCGCGGCAGGGGCTGCGGGTTCTGGCCTTTGCCCAAAAAGCCGTACCCCCTAGCCAAACGCAGGTGGATCACTCAGATCTGCAGGAAGGGCTGATTTTCTTGGGCTTGCAGGGGATGATTGACCCGCCGCGGCCGGAGGCCATTGCCGCCGTACGCTCCTGCCAGACTGCCGGGATCCAAGTCAAGATGATCACCGGCGACCATGTGCTCACGGCCCAAGCCATTGCTGAGCAGATGGGCCTGGGCGGCGGCAAACCGGTAAAAGCCTACAGCGGTCGGGATCTGGAGCAGCTTGGCCCAGAGGAGTTTGTAACCGCCGCCAACCAGGGATCCGTCTTTGCGCGGGTGGTGCCGGAGCAAAAGCTGCGCCTGGTGGAAGCTCTGCAGTCGCGGGGTCAGATCGTAGCCATGACCGGCGATGGGGTCAACGACGCCCCGGCCTTGAAGCAGGCAGATGTGGGCATTGCCATGGGGAGGGGCGGCACGGAAGTGGCCAAAGCCGCCGCCGACATGATCTTGACCGACGACAATTTCGCCTCCATCGAGGCCGCCGTCGAAGAGGGGCGCACCGTTTACAACAACCTGCTCAAGGCCATTGCCTTCATCCTGCCGGTGAACGGGGGGGAGTCGATGACCATTCTCCTCAGCGTCCTCCTCAACCGGGAGCTGCCCATTTTGGCCGTTCAAGTGCTGTGGCTGAACATGATCAACTCCATCACCATGACGGTGCCCCTCTCCTTCGAGCCCAGCACGGGGCGGGAGATGACCCAGCCGCCGCGGGATCCCGATGCCAACTTGCTTTCTCCTCGGCTGCTGCAGCGCATCCTGCTGGTGTCGGTCTTCAACTGGATCTTGATCTTCGGGGTTTTTGAGTACATTGAACAAACCACCGGCAATATCGACCTGGCCCGCAGCATGGCCATTCAGGCGCTGGTGATCGGGCGTATTTTCTACTTGCTCAGCCTCAGCCAAGCCATTCCCACCCTGTTGGGCCGCGGACGGGCCAGCCAGTTGGACCACCACGAACGCCTGATGGATACGGCGGCTGTTGGCATCGGCATTGGGGCGGCCATCCTGCTGCAGATCCTCTTCAGCCAGTGGGGCGTGATGAACATCATTTTCGACACGGCACCTTTGTCTTGGGATCAGTGGGGCTTCTGTCTGCTGGTCAGCCTGCCGATGATCGTGGTCTCAGCGGTAGCCAATCGAGTGGATCCCGAGTGAGCCGCATTGGCAACTCGCACCCCCATCTGAAAGGGCGCGTCGGCGGCGTGGAGCGCCTGAGGAGCCTCTGAGTTGGGTTTGAAATAACCCTTTGCCTGGATGTTGCCGACTTCCCCCAGGAGCTGAAAAGGCCCACCAAGCTAGGTCTGATGGCATGCTGCTCTTGGCCATCTTTCCGACCCATTTTTGCAAGACAATAAGAGCCGCCGCGCCGATCTCTGCAGTGGGAAATCGTGCTCATTTTCTACCGGAAGTCACAGAAGCTGTGCTCAGAGATTGGGGCGCTCGACGAATGAGAAAGAAAAGCCTCAAACTTTTGGTTGCAGGAGTACATCATAAGGCTATGATCTTAGGGGAAGGATGTAGGACATTAAAAAATGTCAGATATACCACCACAACCTTTAACCGGGAAGGCTCTCCTTCAGAAGGTCGAAGCGCTGGGGCATCTTCCGCGCCGGGAAACGGCAAAGCGCTGCGGCTACGTGACCGTGACCAAGAACAACAAGCTCCGCGTCAACTTAAATGAGTTTTATGACGCGGTGCTGGAGGCAAAAGGTCTGAGCCTCAGCCCAGGTTCCAGCCGCGACAAGCGCGGTCGCGAGCCCACCTTTCGCGTCAGCGTTCACAAAAATGGGCAGCTCATCATCGGGTCCGCCTACACCGAAAAGATGAATCTCAAGCCCGGCGATGAGTTTGAGATTCAGTTGGGCTACAAGCACATTCACCTCAAGCAAGTGTTAAACGGCCAGGTGATGGAGGACTCAACCTCAGACTCAACCTCAAAAGAAGAAGCTGCCCCCAAAAAGACACGGGGCCGCAGGAAAAAAACGGCAGGAGCCTGAACTTCTTCTGGAGTTGGGCGGAGGGAGTCCAGTTGAGAAACTGTCACTGCGGGGCTTTCTTCCCTCTTCACCCTCCTTAAGATGGGATCCAAAGCCTGGGTTTACCGACGGCGACAACCCTAGATTTGAGGATCCCTATGCAGCAGACCGTTCAACCTCCTCTCAAATTTCTGCCGCCGCGATTGACACCGTGGGTGGTTCGTTTTGCCCAAACGGGTTTGCCCTTGTGGTTGCGATGGGCCAAAGGGATCCCGCGCATTGAGGTAGAAGGGGGCGAGCGTTTGGCTCAGCTTTATCAGCAATTTGAGGCAGGCAAGATTCGCCTGTTGGTTGCCTTTCGCCACCCCACCCTCGACGATCCTCCCTGCTTGATGTACCTGTTTTCCCACCTTTTGCCTCGGGTGGCCCGGCAAGAGGGGATCCGCCTGCGGCAGCGGCCCCACGTCTTGTTTGTCTACGACCGTGGCCTGCCGCTGTGGCTGGGCTCGATTGCCCGTTGGGGATTGCCCCGGCTGGGCGGGATCCCGATTTTACGGGGCCGTCTGGATCGGGCAGGACTGAAGAGCTCTCGCGAGCAGTTTGTGTCGGGCCAGTACCCCCTGGCAGTCGCTCCCGAAGGAACGATCAACGGCATGAGTGGGCTGCTCAACCCGCTGGAGCCGGGAGTGGCCCAGATGGGTTTTTGGGCGGTAGAGGATCTGCACAAGGCGGGACGGCCAGAGGAGGTGCTGATCTTGCCGGTGGGCCTTCGCTACTCCTACTTGAGGGATCCCAGCCCGGTGCTGGACAGGTTGCTCCACCGCATGGAGGCCGATTGCAAGCTCCCGGCCACCCGCTCGGCCCATGTCGGCAAGGGGTTTCTGATGGCCCGCCTGCTCCGCTTGGCCGAACATCTGATTCAGGTGATGGAGCGTTTTTACGAGCGCTTCTACGCCCCAGCTTTGCCCGACGCGGCGCGGGTTAACCTGAGAGGGGGAGGGGATCTGTTGGCACGTCTGCAAAGCCTATCGGATCTGGCCCTGCGCGTGGCCGAGCAGCACTTTGGCCTGCAGCCCCAGGGAGACTTGATCGAGCGGCGGCATCGCATCGAACAGGCAGGCTGGGCTTGGATCTACCGGGAAGATATTGCCGACATTGCTGCCCTTTCGGCTTTGGAGAAGGGGTTGGCCAATCGCGTCGCCTCGGAGGCCGGCTTCCACCTCTGGCACATGCGCCTGGTGGAGACCCTGATGGTGTTTGCTGTGCGTCCCCTGCCGGAGCAACCCAGTTTGGAGGAACTGGCCGAAACCGCCCTGCGGCTGTGGAACCTCTTGGCCTGGATCAAGGGGAAAAACCCCGTCGGTGCTGACCCCCCCAGGTTGGGGCCGCGGCTGGCCCGTTTCAGCATCGGGGATCCCCTCTCGGTTTCGGAGCGCTGGCCCGCCTACCAGGCCAACCGCCGGCAAGCCGTACAAGCCCTGACCCAGGATTTGCAAGCAGAGATGGAGCGGCTGCTGCACGGGATCCCGCGCTCCCCAGCGGCCATGGCTGCCCGCTGATCTCTCGGCTGGTTGACTTGAGGTGGGTTGAGCGGACTGGGAAGCCTTGGGCCAAAACGGATCCCAGCTCCCTCTTGAGAAGTGCACAGCTTCCTTCTCCAACAATTTCTCCGATGTTCTTTAAGAAGTTTTAGGGAAGCCAGACGAATTTTTGCGTTATCTGACAAGAAGGTGAGGAAGAAGGGGAAATTTTGGCTCCTGCGGTAGAAAGGTAGTGAGGCGAGTTGGCCTTGTCTATGTCCGATGAGCTGCTCCGCGCAATTCGTAGGCGCGACCTAGAGGCCGCCACCTCAGCCGTGCAGCACTTGCGCTCCCGACATCTCAGTGAGGCAGTGATTACCTCGATGGTGATGGTGGCCGTGGAGCGATTGGCCTGGGACGAGGGCGATCGGGCCGCCGCCAGTTGGCTGCTGCGCCGCTGCTCCAGAAGGCGCTGAAGGAATCCAGGCCGAGCGAACGCCTAGAGCACCTGCTGCTCGCGGAGAGCCTCGACCAGCAACGCCGCCAGGGAATCGAAGGAGGAGAAGCGCTCGTTGGGGGATCCCAGATTCGCAATGTGAAAACGGCGATCCCGACCATCGAACACCAGCTCCTCTGCCTTTTTGAAGAGGACGTTGTTGATCTGAAGGCCGTTGGTGAGCCGCAGCAGCGCAACGTATTCTTTGGGAACCAGTTGGCCAAGCTCCCGTTGCGCCTCTGTTTGCACTGCTCCCTGCGCGGATAAACCCAGTGAGCGGGCATTGGCTCAGCTCTGCTGGCGTGGCTAGGGTCTCGGCCAGTTCCACCAGATTTTTTTATTCTTGTTTATTCTTGATCGGCTCGTCAGGGTTCTTGTTCGGATCGTCAGGATGCTGACGATCTTCCTCAAAGAACATCAACCTCTGAAGACGAGCTGAGCGGTAGTCGGAGATGCGC
>NZ_JANSJH010000037.1:15301-21204 GCF_047462495.1 Synechococcus sp. H55.2
TTCCTCAAAGAACATCAACCTCTGAAGACGAGCTGAGCGGTAGTCGGAGATGCGCTGCGAAGTGGGTGTAGTCTTGTCTCATGGTCGCTTCCCTCCTGTAGAAAATCTAACTCCGGCTCAGGTGCAACAACCCGTTTGTAAAGGCTTATTCGCAACTAGCACATAAACGTTAAAGTTCGTATTTAATCTCTTTGCATTTTCAAGCTAAACTTCTAGGCAATGGCCCCGTAACGACTTTGGAAAAACCAGGGAGTGGCTATGTCTTTTCGCGTAGGTTTACAACCTTTTGCCTTCGCTCTGCTAACAGCGCTGCTTGTCAATGCGGGGCCAGCCCGGGCCGATCTGCCAGGAACGGCGGATCCGCCGGGGCTCAAGCGCTTTGCCGGCTCCAGCATTGTGTTTCAATCGCGGGCCGACTACGACCGCCTCAAGTTTGCCCTTGAGAAAATCGTCTTCAGTGGCGCGATGGGAGCTGTGCAGCCGTATCGGTCTCAAACTGTTGAGGGGCGCCGCATCACAACCTATTACCGATTGCCGGAGCGGGTTGCCCCCCTAGAGGCGCTGCGCAACTACGAAACCGAACTGAAAGAGTCTGGTTTTGAGATCCTCTTCTCCGGCTTAGGGGAGGAGATCGAGACCCTCGGCTACAACAACCAGATTGCCCACGAGATCCTCGATATGAAGGGCACCTACAGCACGCCGGAAGAACGGGCGCAGTGGCCGTTCCAGAACGCGAGAGAAAACACTGCTGCCTATTTAGCCGCACGTGGCAAGTCGCCCGAAGGCGATGAGCGATTCGTAAGCGCCTACTTTGTGGTCAATACCGATGACTGGGAGGTCACGCGCGGCAGTGGACGGATCCCGACCGGGATTACCCTGGGGCGGGTGGATGTCATCGATGTCAAGACTCGCCAGCAGCGCCTGGAACTGGTGACCAGCAGCGAGCTGGATCAAGCCATCAGCCGCGATGGCCGGATCGCTCTCTACGGCATTCTCTTTGCCTATGACTCGGATCAAATCGAAGCGGCTGCCGAGCCCACCCTTGCCGAGATCGCCAAGCTGATGCGCGAGCGCGCCGACCTCAGCATCCTCGTGGTCGGCCATACCGATGCAACCGGCAGCTTCGACTACAATCTTGGCCTCTCGCGGCGTCGGGCCGAAGCTGTGGTCAACCGCTTGGTTCAGCTTGGCATTGAGCAGCGCCGACTCTATCCGGTTGGTGTGGGATTCTCCGCTCCTGTTGCCAGCAACGCCACTGACGAGGGCCGGGCAAAGAATCGTCGCGTGGAGTTGGTGGATCTGGCCGGCGGCAGGCTCCCCTAGGGGGGAGTTGCCGAGGGTTGGGGCAGGACAGGCATTGTTGAAAGTCTGGACACTGCGGCTGTGGCGAACTAGCTTAGAGGCAACTCTTTACTTCAAGCTAGTTCGTGGGGTGGGATCCATGCTGAGGCCCAGTCTTTTGTTCTCCGGATCGGCGCTTCTGGGTTTGCTGTCTTGGCTGTGTTTGGGCGGCGAATGTGGCTGGTTGGTCTCGTCTCGTCAAGAGTGGGGTTCTGCCACTGAAGTGTCTCTGGAAGCTGGGGAGCTCTCTCTGCCGTCATCTCTCTCTCTATTCTCTGCCCAGGTGGATGTTCGCCATGAGCTGGCGTGGCTAACCCAATCCATTGAACAGGAGCCGGGGAACGCGCAGCTCTATCTGCAGCGGGCTCGGTACTTCTGGGATCGGTTGCAGGGCGCTCCCTTGGCCTTGGCCGAGCCAGACCAGGCGACTGCTGTTGACCACCTGCTGAGCTTGGCGCTGCGGGATCTGGACATTGCCATTGCTTTGGATCCCTATTTGTCTGAAGCTTACTTGCTCAAGGCCAGGATTCAACACGAGTATTTTGGGGAGCTGGAGCAGGCTTTGGCAACGTTGTCCCCCCTGGATCGCATTGCCTATCGCAACCCCCAACTCCACTTGTTGCGCTCTCGCATCTGGGCGGAACAAGGACATCTGGAATCGGCGTTTGATGTGTCGCACCTGGCTATTGAACTGGCCGAGCAAAACCAAAGCCCTGCCGATCTTTTCGATGCCTATGTCCATCGCGGCCTGATGTGGGCCAGCATTTGCGACTTCAACTTGGCCGTTCAGGATTTCAGCCGAGCTATCGAGGTGCAGCCGCAGCAAGCCGAGGGCTACTACCACCGCGGCATGGCGCGCGCCTATCAGGGAGAGGATAGGGCCGGTGCCGCTGCCGATCTGGGCCGTGCTTTGACACTGTGGCAGGCTGCAGGCACGGGATCCCCAGAGTTGCTGGAATATGTAGAAGCAGTGCGGATGGAACTGTTGCGGTAGCTCCTGTAGCTGGCCGAAGTCCTCACTAGCAAGCCAAGCCTCTTGTTTGATTGCTCACTTTCAACGGCGACGAGCATCGAGGACAAACAGAGCACTGCCTACGACGAACAGGAGACTGGCGCCTATCCCAAGCAGGGCTTGGACAACCTTTGGGTTGAGAAGGGTTGGAGCTGCTGGATCCCACAGAGATGGGTCACTGCCCAGGTTTATCACCTCGCCCAGCGCAAACAGGCTGCTCCCCAGCAAAAACAACCAACTGGCCAGCTCGTAGGGGTGATTGCCTCTCATGTCTCCTCCGACTGCAAGCGCCCGTAGGCCTGGGCAGCGGCAGCCATTTCTGCAGCTTTTTTTGAGCGACCTTCACCGCGGCCCCAGCACCGTCCTTGCCCCCAGACTTCCATGGTGAACTGAGGCGGATGCTCCTGGGCGACCACCAGGCGATACTCCGGCAGACTGCCCCAAAGGCGTTGGGTGAGTTCTTGTAAGGCTGCTTTGGGGTTGCGTCGAGTGGGGTCTTGAAACCATTGCTCCACTCGCCGGCGCAAATAGGGATCCAGCCAGGGATGCAGCCTGGGCAGTGTGTAAATACCCCAACTGAGATAAAAAGCCCCCAGCAAAGCCTCGAAGGCATCCGCCAGCCGCCGACCCCGTCCGACCAGGTCGTTTTGGGAGCTGGATCCCACCTCCAGGTAACGATCTAGGCCGTGCAGGTCTGCCAGTTCCGCCAGGTGAGCATCGCTGATCAAGTCGGAGCGAATTGCGGTTAGCTCTCCCACCGACAAGTGGGGATAGGACTGAAACAAGAATTCTGTGGCCAGAATCCGCAGGACAGAATCCCCCAATAACTCCAGCCGATCGTTGTTCCGCCGGCTGTCCAGAGAAGGGTGGATCAGAGCCTGATCCAGCAGATCCCAGCGCAGTTGTGCCAACACAGCAGGATCCCTAAATCCAAGACGAGCCAGTAGGTGCTCCAAGGCACGGCGACGGGACGGGATCAACTCAACCATGGCCCACAACCCTTTTGACCGGGGTCATTCTGCTCAGGCAGAAAGCTGGCTATACTACAAAAGTAGTATAGACCTTGCGAGGGAGGATCCCTACATGCCCATCCGTGCCAATTCTCCCACTGCCACGACCCAGATGGAGGTAACCAGCATTCGGCTAGAGCGTGAGCTGAAGCAGCGACTGAAGGCGCTGGCCGGAAATCAGGGCTACCAGGCTCTAATACGGGAAATTCTTTGGAGTTATGTCCTGCGTCATTCTCAGGGAGCTGCCACCCTTAGCCCTGAGGATATTCGGGCCAGCTTCCCGGCCACAGCCCATCAAGCCCAATGCTGTGCTCTCACTGGCCAGGCTATTCAACCGCAGGAACCGATGCTGCTGGGGTGGACCAGCGATGGAAAGTTGGTTGCCCTCAGCTCTTCCTGCTTCTAACCTTCTTTGGGGAGTACCTCTCAAGCTGGCAGAGGGATCTGCCCCTTCAAGTGCCACGAATTTCTCGATATTTTCTGGCCCGTTCTTCGAAGGGATCAGGGGCTTTGGCTTTGGAGACTGCCTCCTCCAGTTGGGCCATCACCGTCTCTGCGGGCTCAGCAGAGCGGACGACATAAAACATGAGGTTGATGGCTTCGTTGGCCGTTAGTTTGAGGTTTTCTTTTCCCTTGGGCACCAGCGCGATCTTGCCATCTGTGGTCGGGATAGCGGTATGGGATCCCTTGGCCAGAATTTCCCCAGCTTTTTCCAGAGTAACCAGCATATCCGTAGCTCACCGCAGCGGGACACCTACCATCCTATCGAATGTCTTGGGGCAGGGGTTCCAGAAGGGTCTAAGCCATTTGGCGGATTAGGTGTGTTCCCATGAGTTGCCCCGCTCGGCCAACCAAGCGTACAAGTGAGGAAACAACTTTTGATTGGCCCCCGGGAAGGGAAATGCCGACAGATCCGCCGGGCTGACCCAGCGCACCTCGCTGCATTGCAGGGCTTGGGCTTCTCCGCCTAAGTAGCGACAGATAAAAGCGATCAAAGTAATGGTGAAATGGGTGTAGGCATGTTCGATGGTGGCTAAGGGCGCCACCACCTCGATATCGATACCGATTTCTTCTTTCACTTCTCGGACTACACACTCGGCAGCCGTTTCTCCCGGCTCAATTTTTCCTCCGGGAAACTCCCACAGCCCGCTGAGCATGGAGCTTTCCAGCCGTCGATCGATGAGGATTTCTGTTCCCCGCAGAACAATGGCAACGGCAATTTGCTTGTGAGGACGAGGGGTACGGGGTGCAGACATAGGCAATTGCTGGTGTTGACCTCGATTGTAGGCGGCGCAATCTCCTTGCCAAGGGCATTGGCCGCAGCGAGGCTTTCGGGGACGACAGACAGTCGCTCCCAAATCCATCAGGGCCTGGTTAAAAGTCCGCGGCTGCACGGGATCCAACAATTGCTCAGAAAGCTGCCACAACAGAGGCAGACACCGGGCCGGAGGCTGCTGCAAAGCCAGCAAGCGAGCCAACACCCGCTTGACGTTGCCATCCAAAATCGGCAAAGGCTGATCGAAGGCAGCGCTGAGAATGCCGCCAGCCGTGGTGCGCCCGATCCCCGGCAGCGCCAGCACCTGCTCCAGATCCCTGGGAAACTCGCCGTTGCCTTCCTGCACCAACATTTGGGCGGCTTTGTGCAAGTTCAGCGCCCGGCGGTAATAGCCCAGGCCCTCCCATAGCTTCAACACCTGCTGCTGGGGGGCTGCCGCCAAGTCCGGGATCTTGGGCAAGGCCTGCATCCAGCGCTGAAAGTAGGGGATGACCGTCGCCACCTGGGTCTGCTGCAACATCACCTCCGCAACCCAAATGGCATAGGGATCCCGACTGCGACGCCAAGGCAGATCCCGCCCGTGGTCGCGGTACCAGTGCTGCAGAGACTGCCGCAAGCGCTGCACGACAGCCTCATCCCAACCTTCTACCTCGTCTGGAAGGCTGACAGTGCAGGAAAGACTGCCCTTGGCTTGCGGAATAAGCTGAGATCTCAAGCCACGTAAGCAAAGTGCAGAGCCCACCAGATCAAGGCCGAGACCACCCCGGCCACAATTCCTGCCGAGATCAAAACAACAATTGGGCTGTCTGCCCCCTTGAACTTCATGATGCCGCGATTGTAGTCAGCCATCTGCGCCTCCCACCAGCTTTGGCGTTCGGGTTGTTATGGATGTCGATCGGGATCCGGGTCTGCCAGCTCTATCTCCAGAATAGCCAATCTGTCTGGGATCCGATCGGCTCGCAAAATCAGGGTTATTTCAAATCGGGAGCAAACTTCAAGAATCCCCCGCCTTTTTCCCCTTCCCGACCCACCTCACACAGCCTTGAGCGGGCGATCCCTGCCTCGGAAGAAAGCCTCAGTGGGGAAGCTGGCCTACGGTCGCTCCCCTCCCTGGTTGCGGATCAAGAAGCGGATTTCTTCAAGGAGAACCTCAAAACGTTGATCCGATTCAGCCTGACGCTGCCTCAGTTCTCTCAGCTCCTGCCTCAGTTCCAAGACAACTTCGGCAAGACGCCCTGAGAGGGTTTGCAAGGCAAGCTGGGCA
>NZ_JANSJH010000038.1:0-21196 GCF_047462495.1 Synechococcus sp. H55.2
GTGCGTTTCTGGATGTGCCCTCGCCGCCTCAGCCTTCTGTGCCGGATGACTTTCCTCCCCTCCCCCCGCCCCCTCCCCGCTCTCCGGCCTTGAGGGTGGTGGAAACAGCTTTTTTGGCCAGCACCGCCGCTTTGATCTGGATCTTGAGCTACACGCCGCTGGCTCCCTTTATGCGTCTGTTTTTCCCCATTCCGGTGGCGCTGGCGGTGATGCGCTGGGATCCCCGCACCGGGGCGATGGCCCTGGTGGTCTCCGCCCTGTTGCTGACAGTGCTGATGGGGCCCACGCGCAGCATTCTCTACGTCATTCCCTATGGCCTGCTGGGCTACGGGTGTGCCCGCCTCTGGCAGCAGCGCTTCTCTTGGTATGTCTCGGTAGCCAGCGGCGCTGCCCTCAGCGCTTTCGGCCTGGTTTTCCAGTTGTTGCTCTCCTCCCTGCTGGTGGGGGAAAACCTCTGGACTTACGTGACCATCCAACTCACCGGCCTGACCAACTGGCTGCTGGATGTGTCCCTGGCCAGACTAGGGGTGTACTGGGTGGCGGAACCCTGGATGGTTCAGGTGGTGGTGGTGGCATTCATCGCCTTTAACTCCCTCATCTATGTGTTCACGGTGCATCTGGTGGCCGCTCTGGTGATGGAGCATTTCCGCTGCCCGCTGCCGCCGCCACCGAAGTGGGTGCAATTTTTGCTGGATTAGCAGCCTCCCATACTTCTGAGATGGCCGCTGTCATGAGATAGACTTGTAAGCCCTACTCTTTTGGCCTTCCGTCCTGTTGCTGACTCCTATGAATCCCCTGCCCCCGCCCGCTCACCCCTACCAGTTCCGTGCCTTGGGCCTGATCAAGGGATCCCTAAAAGCGATCCCCAAGACCTATGCGCAGGCGATGTTGGTTGCCAGCGATGGCGTGGAGTATCCGGCCACCCCTGGCCGCGCCGAGCTGCTGCGTCCTTTCACCCACTGCATCGAGAGCGGCCACACCTACTGGTACTACGTGCAGCCACAGCCGCGGTCGGGAGGCGCCCTAGGTCTGAGCGTCATCCGCATTCTGGCTCTGCCGGAAGAGGAGGCAGATCCAGAGCTGGAGGATGAGCCTTTTTTGCCTGCCCCCGAAGATGCAGAGGAGGGCTTCAACATTCGCGGCATCGTCGAGCCCCACGATGGCTTTGTTGAGGTAACCGTGCGGCGCAAGCCCCAAGGGAACAAGCAATTTCCGCCCTTACAACTGCGCTTGGAGGGGTTTTTGCCAGGAGCTGTTGCGGGCGAGTTTTGGGATCTGTTAGCGGAGCGGGAGGGCCATGAGCTGCTGCTGGTGGATGGCAGCCGCCTCTTGACAGCAGTAGCCCAGCCTCAGAACCCCTCAGAATCGTGACGTCCTCCCGTCACTGACCGCAAGGAAAGTTAAAATTCTCAAAACAAAGAGTTTCCTGACTGATGGTGTCTGCTGCCGGCTTGTCCCAACGGGTCGCCCATCTATCCTCGTCCCCCACGTTGTCCATTACAGCTCTGGCCAAAGCCATGCAGGCAGAGGGTGTGGATGTGTGTAGCTTGAGCGCCGGCGAGCCGGACTTCGATACACCTGAGCACATTCGGGCGGCGGCCATCCGCGCCCTGGAAGAGGGCAAAACCCGCTACGGCCCCACCGCCGGGATCCCCGCCCTGCGCCAGGCGGTGGCGGACAAGTTGCGGCGAGAAAACGGCTTGGACTACAGCCCCGACCAGATCCTGATTAGCAACGGCGGCAAGCAAACCCTGTTTAACCTGGCCATGGTACTCCTGGATCCCAGCGACGAGGTGATCCTGCCCGTCCCCTACTGGGTCAGCTATCCCGAGATGGTGGCTTTGGCGGGGGCCAAGGTGGTGCGGGTGCAGACAGAAGAGGCTCAGGGGTTCAAACTCACCGCCGCCCAACTGCGCCAGGCCCTCACCCCCCGCAGCAAGTTGCTCATCCTCAACTCGCCGGCCAACCCCACCGGCGCCGTTTACCATCGGCAGGAGCTGGCAGCCTTGGCCGAGGTGATCCTGTCTGTCCCCCATCTGTATGTGGTCTGCGACGAGATCTACGAAAAGCTGATTTACGGACAAGCCTGCCACATCAGCCTGGGATCCCTTTGCCCTGACTTGGTGCCACGAGTGATCCTCAGCAGCGGCTTTGCCAAAGCCTATGCCATGACCGGCTGGCGGGTGGGCTACTTGGCCGGGCCCAAGCCCATCATCGACGCCGCCATCAACCTGCAAAGCCACAGCACCTCCAATGTCTGCACCTTTGCCCAGTACGGCGCCCTGGAAGCCCTGACCAGCCCCCTGTCGGCAGCGGCGGTGGAAAAAATGCGGCGAGAATTTTGGCAGCGGCGGGATCTGATGCTGGAGGGGATCCGCGCTCTGCCGGGAGTGACTTGTCCAGAGCCGGAGGGCGCCTTTTATGTGTTTGTCAACATCGGCCAAACCGGGCTAAGTTCGGTGGAGTTCTGCCAACGGCTGCTCCAAGAACATCACGTCGCCGCCGTGCCGGGCCTGGCCTTCGGGGCAGATGCCTACATCCGCCTTTCCTATGCCGCCGATCGCGCCACCCTGGAAAAAGGGCTGCAGCGGCTGCACCGGTTTGTGTCTTCCCTTTGAGGATCCAATTTGAGGATTGATAAAGAGCTGATCCAGCGGATGGATCCCTGCAGGCCATCCTCAGCCGCGCAATCCCTATCTAAGGTGTAAACACTATTGCTTAACCCTAGCTATAGTGTTAGGGGATGGGCTACGAGGGGGATAACGCATGTCTGGCAGAACGGCGCTTGTCATCACCGTCGCCTGCTTGAGTGGGGGATCCGGAAAGACCACAGCCGCCCTCAACTTGGCCATCATGCTGGCAGAGCACGGCAAGACCTTGGCCGTCGATTTTGATCCGCAGGGCAACCTGAGCCAGTGGCTGGGCTGGACAGATTTGTCGGAGTCGGCCACCATTGCCGAGACGATTTTGCCAGGGGCGGATCGGGTTCACATTCGGGAGATCATTCGTCCGCCGCTGAATGAGGATCGCCAGGAGCGGCTGTGGCTGGCCCCCAGCGACTACAGCCTGTCGCGAGCGATGGACGCGATTGTGATGGAGCCGGGGCGGGAGCTGTTTTTGAAGCGGGCTTTGCGACCGATTTTGTCGGAGTATGACTTTTTGGTCATCGACAGTCCCCCCTCGAAAGGGCTGCTCACCTACAACAGCATTCTCAGCGCCGATCTGTTGGTGGTGCCGACGGAATGCACCCAAAAAGGGGTGATGGGGGCCCTGAGTACCCTGGTGCTGCTGAAGGAATTGGGGGAGCTGGATTTTCAGGTGCCCAAGTTTCTGGGGGTGCTCCCCACCCGGGAGCAATGGGTGGGCAACAACCGCACCAAAATGTCGCGGGCAGCGGTGGAAGCCCTGGCGGAAATGATGCAAGGGATCCCCATTTTTACCCCGGTGCGGCAAAGCACGGTGGTGCAGCAAACCAACAGTATGGGCTGGTCGTTGGCAGAGGCCGGAGAAGAGGTTTTGGCCCAACCTTATCGCGAGATCCTTGAGGCGGTGTTGAGGTCTCGCTAAGATGGCTACCACCAAAAAGCCCCCCAAGAAAAAATTGCCCACTGGCCCTACCAAGGCCGATCTGCTCTCGCGCATGGGGGTGAATAAACAGCCAGAGCTGCCCGAACCTGTGCCTGTCGATTGCGTGGATGCTCCGCACCGTCCCAAAGACAACAAAGAGACACAGCCTCTGGATCTGCCTCGCCCTGGGGCAGTGAGTGTCGAGCCGGAGCAATCTCCCGTGGCCTCGCCCCGTCAGGGCTGTGCTGCCAGAACCCCGCCAGAGGCAGAGCGGATCCCTCTTTTGGCCGATGCGCCCTTCCCACCTGAAGCGCCTTCTCTGGGTGGAGATCTTGACGTGGATCCTCTGCCCGTCCTGTCGCCGGCTCCGGTCGAGCAGGTCAACCCGGCCAAATGGGCTACGCTGCCGACTGAAGGGCAAGCCGAGCTTCTGCCCCCTGCCACCACCTGTACCGGCGATGGAGTTCACCAAAACGGTGCCGCCAAGCCAGCGGATCCCCGCGAGGCCCTCGATGCCCAACTGGGCCTGCAAAAGCTCACCCTCAAATGGTCTATCAAGAGAGTACAAAAGCTGGGATCCCTGCAAAGCACCACCGGGCTGCCGGGCGAGATTTTGCTGGAAGTCCTGCTGGATCATTGGGAACGACTGCCCAAAGCATTGCAACAAGAGTGCCTGCTGCAGGCCCACCGCATTCGCGTGGAACGGCTGGTGGTCAGCCAAAACTTCACCATCGCCACCATTGAGCAACTGCTGAGCAACTGTTGAACGAGACCCATTGATCCCGATCCGCTCGGGTGGGAATTCCGCTCCAAAGGATCCCTGTCCTCGAGTGCCAGGCAACGGTAGAACCAAGTCCTGTGCTACGGTCAGAGTAGGTTACCCCCAGCTTTTCAGCCTGTGCTCCCTCCCCCGCTAGCGGACGGCCATCCCAGCCTTTTTCATTTCTACTCCTCGCTAGAGCTCTCCATCGTCTGCGAAGCAACAGCAGGGCCGCAAGGGGAGTGCCATCGCTATTTTTTAAGGGTCGCGTAGCGTCAGCGCGCTGTGAGACGAGCGGGTTTTGATTGGAGCAGTAACTTTTCATGAAAGCAGTAGATTTGGCCAACGCTATCCAGCAACGGCGCACCTTTGCCATTATTTCTCACCCCGATGCCGGGAAAACCACGCTTACGGAAAAGCTTTTGTTGTACGGGGGGGCGATTCAAGAAGCGGGGGCTGTAAAGGCCCGCCGCGCCCAAAAGCGGGTTACCTCCGACTGGATGGAGCTGGAAAGGCAGCGGGGCATTTCCATTACCTCGACCGTGTTGCAGTTTGACTACCGCAACATTCGCCTCAACTTGCTCGATACTCCCGGCCACCAAGACTTCAGCGAAGATACCTACCGCACCCTGGCGGCGGCTGATAACGCTGTGATGCTGGAAGATGCCGGCAAAGGGCTAGAACCCCAGACCCGCAAGCTGTTTGAAGTCTGTCAACTGCGGAAGTTGCCGATTTTTACCTTCATCAACAAGATGGATCGCCCCAGCCGGGATCCCTTGGAGCTAATGGACGAAATTGAGACTGAGCTCGGCCTCAAGCCCTATCCTGTAACCTGGCCGATTGGCTCAGGGGAGCGCTTTACAGCTTTGTTTGACCGACGCACGCAGGAGTTTCATTTCTTTGAGCGGGTCTCGCGGGGACGGCTGCGGGCCAAAGAAATGGTCATCAAGCTGGGGGATCCGCAAATTGAAGACTTGGTTGAAAAAGATCTCTATTACCAATTCAAAGAAGAGCTGGAGCTGTTGGATGGCCTCATGCCCAGCTTGGATCTCAAGCAGGTTCATGCTGGCAAGCAAACGCCGGTCTTTTTCGGCAGCGCCATGACCAATTTTGGGGTGGAGCTGTTTCTCAATGCGTTTCTGGAGTATTCTCTACCGCCAATGCCCCACGAGAGCACGGCAGGGCTGATCCCACCCGAACATCCTGAGTTTACCGGCTTTGTCTTTAAGCTGCAGGCCAATATGGATCCCCGCCACCGGGATCGCCTTGCTTTTGTGCGCATCTGCTCCGGCAGGTTCGAGAAGGACATGGTGGTCAACCATGCCCGCCTCAACCGCCCCATCCGCCTCTCCTATCCCCAAAAATTGTTTGCTCAAGAGCGCATCTCCATCGATGAAGCCTATCCTGGCGATGTCATCGGCCTCAACAACCCCGGCATCTTCAGGATTGGGGATACCCTCTACACCGGCCCGAAGTTGCGCTACGCCGGGATCCCCAGCTTTTCGCCGGAGCTGTTTGCCTATTTAAAAAATCCCAACCCCTCCAAGTTTAAGCAGTTCCAGAAAGGGGTAT
This sequence comes from Synechococcus sp. H55.2, assembly GCF_047462495.1. Taxonomy (NCBI): domain Bacteria; kingdom Bacillati; phylum Cyanobacteriota; class Cyanophyceae; order Synechococcales; family Synechococcaceae; genus Synechococcus; species Synechococcus sp. H55.2. The sequence continues at coordinate 5,900 of NZ_JANSJH010000038.1, forward strand.
CAGAGCTGCAGGAAGAGGGAGCGGTGCAGATGATGTACTCCCTCGACGAGTCCAAACGGGATCCGATTGTGGCCGCAGTGGGCCAGTTGCAGTTTGAGGTGCTGCAGTACCGCCTGGAACATGAGTACAACGTCGAAACCCGGCTGGAGATGCTGCCCTACACGCTGGCCCGCTGGGTAGAGAATGGCTGGGAAGTTCTGGAGAACATCCCCAGCCTGTTTAACACCCTTATCGTCAAAGACATTCAAGATAGGCCCGTTCTCCTCTTTAAAAACGAGTGGACCTTGCAGCAATTCATCAGCAGCAACCCCAAAATCAAGCTGAGCAAAATCGCCCCCCTTGAGGATCTCAGTCCAGAGTCCAATGGCAGCCTGTAGAGGCATCCTAAAGAACTCTCCTCCCATCCGATGGTCTGACCGCAGCCCTGTCCATCTAGCCTTGACACTCTTAATTTTCTGGGCAAGCTGCTTGGACGCGGATCCCAGATTTTTGTAACACAGGCGACTCAGCCATGTCTTTTTCCTCAAGTGCCGGATCGGATCCCTACTGCTTGGAAGCGGCTGCCAGTGCCGAGGCACCGCTTTGCGACCGCTCGTTGTGGGGGCTGGATCCCCAGGCCATTTTTTTGAATCACGGCTCTTTCGGTGCGACCCCGAAAAAGGTGTTGCAGGCCCAAAGTGCTTGGCAAGAACGCCTAGAGGCCCAGCCGGTGCAGTTTATGGGGGAAGAGCTGCCGCGGGCTTTGCGGGCGGCGGCGGCAGAGCTGGCCCAGTTTGTCGGGGCCGAACCGGAAAATCTCGTGTTTGTGGAAAATGCCACTGGCGGCATCAACACGGTGTTGCGCTCGCTGTCGTTTCGGCCAGGGGATCAGATTGCCTGTACCAACCATGGCTACGGGGCTGTCCGCCAGGCGTTGCGCTATGTCTGTGAACGCTGGGGGGCCGTGCTGGCGGAAGCGCAGATCCCCTTCCCCATTGCGGGGCCGGAGCAGGTTCTGGCAGCGTTTGCAGCCATTCTCACCCCCCAGACTCGGCTGGCGGTGGTGGATCACCTCACCTCGCCCACGGCCCTGATCTACCCCTTGGCGGAGCTTGTTGGCCTCTGTCGGCAGCACGGGATCCCGGTCTTGGTGGACGGGGCCCATGCGCCGGGGGTTCTCCCGTTGGAGTTGGAAAGCCTAGGAGCCGATTGGTACACCGGCAACGCCCACAAGTGGCTGTTTGCCCCCAAAGGCTGTGCCTTTCTGTGGGCGGCCCCCCACCGCCAGGCCCAAACCCATCCCCTGGCCATCTCCCACGGCTATGGGCAAGGGTTCACAGCCGAGTTCGACTGGGTGGGCACCCGCGATCCCAGCGCTTGGCTGGCCATCTCGGCAGCCCTGGCCTTCATCCGGGAGCTGGGGGTGGAGAGGCTGCGCCGGTACAACCACACGCTGCTGCTGCAGGCGCGGCAGTTGCTCTTGGAAAAACTGGAAGGGATCCCACCCGCCCCTGAGAAGATGTTGGGCTTCATGGCGACCCTGCCCTTGCCACCCTTCTGGCAACAGTGGATCCCGGAGCTGCCCTTGGCGGAGCGGGCCCGCCGCCTGCACGACTACCTCTGGCAGATGCACCGCATCGAAGTTCCCATCATTCCCTTTGCCGGCCAGCTTTGGGTGCGCATCTCGGCCCAGGTTTACAACCATTTGGCTGAGTACGAACAGTTGGCGCTGGCCTTGCAGCGGTTGCCGAAGTGATGTGCGCCCTCACCCCCAACCCCTCTCCCAGAAGGAGAGGGGAGATGGGGTTGAGAAAGAGTTTTGCTGTTCTATCCGCCCTGGGTTTGGGCTGCCGGGAAAGTTCGGCTAGAGTCAGATCAGTAGCTGCGTTCACTTCTTGCTCGGATCCCCATGCTCTCTCCGGCTGCCATGCAAGCCCATCTAGGCCCCATCGATCTGGATCGCCTGCTCACGCCTGAGATCCAGCGGCCAGCCCGCTACTTGGGGAAAGAATTCGGCGCCGCCCACCGCCCCTGGGACTCGGCGCGGGTGCGTTGGGTGCTGAGCTACCCGGAGCTGTACGAGGTGGGGGCTTCCAACCTAGGCCACATCATTCTCTACAACATCCTCAACGCCCAGCCGGATCAGTTGTGCGACCGCACCTATCTGCCAGGCCCGGATTTGGCGGCCCGGATGCGGCAGTTGCGGATCCCGCTGTTTGCCGTAGAATCGCGCCGCCCCTTGCGCGCTTTCCATATTATCGGCTTCAGCCTGGCCTACGAGCTGGGGGGCACCAACATCTTAGAGATGCTGGATCTGGCCGGGATCCCGCTCAAATGGTGGGAACGGCAAGCCTTCACCCCGCAAGAGTGTCCCCTGATCTTTGCCGGTGGGCCGACCGCCACCTCCAACCCAGAGCCCTTTGCCGACTTTTTTGACTTCTTCGTCTTTGGGGATGGGGAAGAGGTACTGCCGGAGATCGGCCAGGTCTTGGCCGGATCCCTGCACAAGCCCCGCCGAGAAGTGCTCTTGGAATTGGCCCAGGTGCCGGGGGTGTACGTGCCCCAGTTTTACGAGGGGATCCCGCCCCGACCCATCGTGCCCGGCGTGCCGGAGCGTATTCGCCGCCGCGTAGCGCTGCCCCAACCCCAATACGCTGTCGGCCTGGTGCCCTTGGTGGAGACCGTCCACGACCGCCTGGTGATGGAAGTGCGGCGGGGCTGTACCCGCGGCTGTCGCTTTTGCCAACCCGGCATGCTCACCCGTCCAGCCCGCGATGTGGAGCCGGAAGCAGTAGTGGAAGCAGTGGTGCAGGGCCTGCGCAAAACCGGCTACAACGAATTTTCCCTCTCCTCCCTCAGTTGCTCCGACTACCTTTCCCTGCCGGCGGTGGGGGCCGAGCTGCACAACCGTCTCCTTGGCCAGCAGGTTGCGCTCTCGCTGCCCAGCCAACGGGTGGATCGCTTCGATGGGCAAATTGCCGCCATCATGAAGGGATCCCGCCGCTCGGGGCTGACTTTTGCCCCAGAAGCCGGTACCCAACGGCTGCGGGACATTATCAACAAGGGCCTCACCGACGCCGACCTGATTCGCGGCATCCGCACCGCCGTCCAAGAGGGCTGGGACAAAATTAAGCTTTATTTCATGATTGGCCTGCCCGGCGAGACCGACGCCGATGTGCTGGGGATCGCCCGCACGGTCGAGATGCTGCAGCGGGAGTGCGCTGCCCTGGGCCGCAAGCGGGTGGAATTTACCCTCACCCTCTCCAACTTCACGCCCAAGCCCCACACCCCCTTCCAGTGGCACCGGGTAGACTACGCCGACGTGCAGCGCAAGCAGGGCCTGCTGCAAAAAGAGCTGCGGCGGCTGCGGGGGGTCAAGGCCCACTTCACGGATATCCGCTTCAGCATCCTAGAAGACTTTATCGGCAAGGGGGATCGCTCCCTGGGCCGCATGATCGAGCAGGCCTGGCGGGCCGGCGCCGGCCTGGACGCCTGGTGGGAAAACATCGACGCCGCCTATGCCGCCTGGGTGAAGGCCTACTGCGGCGAAGCCGTGGATCCCAGCGCCGATCCGGTCGCCCTCTGCGCCCATCTCCCCATGCGCGAGCTGGGTTTGGAGGATCCCTTGCCCTGGGATCACATCGATACCGGCATCGACAAAAAATGGCTGCAGAAAGACTACCACCGCGCCCTGGAAGCCATCACGGTGGAAGATTGTTCCTTTGAGAAGTGCTCCGCCTGCGGCATCTGCGGCCCCGGCTTTGGCCACAACATCGTCATCCCGCCCCCGCCCGTCCCGCCCCTGCAAAGCCGGCCCACCCCCACCCCGGATCCCCTGGAGCCGCAGCCGCCCGCCCAGCGCTTCCGCATCACCTACGGCAAAACCGGGGATCTGCGCTGGCTGGGCCACCTGGATCTGATGCGGCTGTGGGAACGGGCTTGTCGGCGAGCGGGGCTACCTCTGGCCTTCAGCGGCGGCTACCACCCCATGCCCCGCCTGGCCAACGCCAACGCCCTACCCATTGGCCAGGAAGGCTATGGAGAGATCCTCGATCTGGAGTTGCTGGAGCGGCCTGAGGGGCCCGTCACCCCTGAGGAACTGCGCGCCCTTCTGAGCGAACAACTGCCCCCTGAACTCTCCATCCGAGCCATCCAAGCGATCGGCCTGCGGGATCCCTCGGCCACCGAAGCCGTCTATGCTGCCGAATATCAGCTCACTGTAAGTTGCGAGTCGCCCACTGCCGACTGGCCGGCCTGGGTCACCCAGATCCTGGATGCGCGCGAGATCTGGATTGAGAAACGCTCCAAGTCGGGCAAATCCGATCCCTTCAATGCCCGTGCCCTGCTCTACTACCTGGAGTTTCAGGGCTTGGCCCCCGACGGCAGCGCCCACCTTCTCTACCGCGGCAGTTGCCGCAACGACGGCGCCTACCTACGGCCCAACCAACTGGTGCAAATGGCCGAGTCCCTGGGGTTGCCCTGCTGGACGTTGCAGACGGCCAAGCGGCTGCGCCTGTTGTGGGAACACCCCCTGTCCGATCAGGATTAAGGATTTCCCAGGGGAGCAGCCCAGCTGTTGAGATCCGGTCGCATCAGCGTTGCGCGGCAAAATGGCCAAGTGCCTATCTGGGCTGAGGGATCCCACAAGCGCTATAATGCTGCTACTACTGGCTCCTGCCGCTGTGGGGCTTGCCGAGCATCAACCTGACCGAAGGCGGAGCGAGCAGCAGGCAAAGGTTGGGCCGGGTTTTGGAATGGAGACACTCTTAGCTCAGTACCCGGGGCAAGTAACAGGCACGGCGGGGTCAAACCATAGGTGAACAGAGGGATCTGACCGTTTGACCTAGCCCGGGCTATATCTTAACCCTGAGAAGGTGCTTCTTTCCACGTGCAAACCCCGTCTTGTTGTTGGCTCAGGCTGGGGTCGCACAATTGGGGTTCTGCAAGGAGCCAGCGTCCCATCTCCCGAGGCGGAGCCGTCATGCTTACTGAGCCTGTCGATTGAGCCCATCCATGAATCTCCATGCAAACCTCACCCCATTCATGCATCTCCACCGATGAGCTTTCGTTGCAAGCAGCAGAAGCCCCGCGCTGGACTCGCCAGGGCCAGCATCGGGTAGTTCACCTGAACTTAACTCGCCTCACCCCTTGGATGAGGAAGCTAATCGGTTCTATTCCGTCAGAGCAGAGCTTAGGGTAATAGACAACTCCATGATGAGTCGATCTTGGTTAAAGAAACTTGAGCGGATCCCGGCCAAAGGACGACGCCTCGCCCGAATGAGGGTTCAGTCCGCAACCGCGTGCCCTTGGGGCGGGGAGGAGGGTTAATGCCCAGGCAGATCGTCATTGCCGAGCAACATCGAGTGGCAGCCGTCTTCGCCGAAGACCAAGTGCAGGAGCTGATCGTCGCCAGCGGCGCTCACCAAGTGGGGGATGTTTACGTCGGGATCATCGAGAACGTTCTGCCCAGCATTGATGCCGCTTTTGTCAACATCGGCCCCGCCGAACGCAATGGCTTTATCCATGTCAGCGACCTAGGCCCGCTGCGCCTCAAACGCAACCATGCCTCCATCTCCGAGTTGGTCTTGCCCCAGCAAAAGGTGCTGGTGCAGGTGATGAAAGAGCCCACCGGCAACAAAGGGCCAAGGCTAACCGGAGATTTGGCCTTTCCAGGGCGGTATTTGGTGTTGCGGCCCTACGGCAAAGGCGTTCACCTGTCCCGGCGCATCGAGGATCGGGAAGAACGCAACCGTTTGAAATCCCTGGCTATCTTAATTAAACCTCCGCAGATGGGCCTGCTGGTACGTACCGAAGCGGAGGGGGTATCCGAAGAGGCGATAATCGACGACCTGGAGCAGTTGAAAAAGCTCTGGGAAGATATTCAACAGCAGTATCAGGCGGCACGGGAGCCAGGCCTGCTCAGCCGGGACGATGATTTCATTCAGCGGGTGCTGCGGGATGTCTACTCGGAGGACGTGAACCGCATTGTTACCGACTCTGTTGCTGGCGCAAAGCGGGTGCGCAGCTATCTGCAAGGTTGGAACAAGGGCCAGATGCCGCCTGGCGTCGTGGTCGATGCCCACCGCGAGCCCACCCCCATCCTGGAGTATTTCCGGGTCAATGCGGTCATTCGCCAGGCGTTGCGGCCTCGGGTGGATCTGCCCTCCGGTGGCTACATCGTCATCGAGCCCACCGAGGCCCTGACGGTGATCGACGTCAACTCCGGCTCTTTCACCCAATCGGCCACCTCCCGCGAGACGGTGCTGTGGACCAATTGCGAGGCCGCCACCGAGATCGCCCGCCAATTGAGACTGCGCAACATTGCCGGTGTGATCGTGGTGGATTTTATCGATATGGATTCCCGCCGCGACCAGTTGCTGGTTTTGGAGCACTTCAACAAGGCCCTCTCCAGCGACAAAGCTCGCCCCCAGGTGGCCCAACTCTCGGAATTGGGTCTGGTGGAGCTGACCCGCAAACGGCAGGGGCAAAGCCTTTACGAGATCTTCGGCCATTCTTGCCCCACCTGCGAGGGGCTGGGGATCCTGGCCCGTCTGCCAGGGGCGGAGCCGGGACGGCTGCTGACCGTCGAAAGTGGCCTGACTGTAACACTGCCCAGCGAGGCGGAGGAAGGGGATGAGGAAGAGGCTGGCCCGATCCTGCCCCGCGATGGCAACGCCCAACGGGCCCGTCTGCGAGTCGGGAGCGATGGGTTGTCTCGAGGCGATAGTCGCGCGCTGCTGCGGCGGTCACGCTCTGCCCCCGGACAACGACGCCCCAGCCCGGATCCCTTTTCGCCCTTTGCTGCCTCGGTCGATCTGGAGGAGCCACGGGTTGAAACCGAACGCAAGCGCTCCCGCGAAGACTGGGGGGATCCCCGCGCCAGCCAGCGCCTCGTTGTGCGCAGCACGGATACGCCTGCCGAAGAGGAAACCCCGGAGCCGCTTGGGGAGGATCCCCTGCAGGGGGGTGGAGCAGAGCCGAAGCGCCGCGAACCCCGCCGTTCTGGCCGCGCCGAGGAGGCAGAACCCACCCTACGCAAGAGCCACACTGCCCCGGCCCGAGCTGCTGGCGCCAGCGGGACGGAGTCCTCAGAAGGCCGTCCAGCTCCGCCACGGCAAACCATCACCGTGGAGATGACCCCGCTGCAACAACGGGTCTACTCGGAGTTGGGGCTATCGCCGCTGTTGCTTCTGGATCAGCCGCCACCTTGGGGCCGCGACCTGGCGGTTAGGGTGGTTCTGCCGGGAACTGTCAAGGCGGAAACCAGGCCAGAGACTGAGGCCACTGCTCAGTCGGAGGAGTGGGTGCCCGAAGCGGATGCCTTGCAGGAGAAGGAGCCGGTGGATAACCTTCCCCCACCCGAAATCCCCTCTGCTGAATCGTTCCCATCAGCGGTGGGGAGCACCTTGGCCGAGCCACCGGCGGAACAGGGGATCAGCCCTGCCCAGCAATCTCCGGCAGCCTCCAGGCGACGCCGCTCCCATAGCAGTTAGACCAGCCGGTTGAGCGCAGGAGCACGGTGGTCTGGTGGGTTGATGGCTCCAGGGCTGGCGTTGTGGGCAAGACGGCGAAGCCCAGTTTGGTTTGGGAGGGATCCCTTTGGCAACAGGGGATTCTCCGAGTGGCGGGGGTGGACGAGGTGGGGCGGGGGGCGCTGGCGGGGCCGGTGGTGGCAGCGGCGGTCATTTTGCCGGCCCAGATGGATCCCAAAACGCTGGAGGGAGTGAGGGATTGCAAACAACTGCGCCCGCCGCAGCGCACCCACTGGGCGGAGCGGATTCGCCAGGTGGCCCTGGCTGTGGGTATTGGCAGCGCCTCTGCCGCCGAGATCGACCAGCTCAACATTCGCCAGGCCACGCTGCTGGCCATGCAACGAGCGCTGGCGCAGGTGGGGGAAGTGGAGCACATCTTGCTGGATGGGTTGCCGTTGGCCGAGCTGGGATCCCGGCAGACGGCGCTGGTTAAAGGGGATCAGCTCAGCCTCTCCATCGCCGCCGCTTCCATCGTGGCCAAGGTCTGGCGGGATGCCCTGATGCAAAGCTGGGATCACCAGTACCCTGGCTACGGCTGGCGCACCAACGTGGGCTATGGCACGCAGGAGCACCGACTGGCGTTGCAAAACCTAGGGCCGACCCCGCAGCACCGCCGCAGCTTTTTCCCCTTGGCAGAAGGGAAAATCAGGCGATAAGATAGGTTATGCAATAGCGCTGCCCACGTAGCTCAGTGGACTAGAGCACTGGGTTCCGGTCCCAGGTGTCGGAGGTTCGAATCCTTTCGTGGGCGCTTCAAACGTACAGACGAGCCAAGTCCCTGCTGTAGGGCAGGGTGGGCATAACTTGCCATTGGGAACAGGAGCCAAAGCTGATTCAGGGGTGAACCACCCCATTGGCCTCAAACTCATATTCCTCAGGGGCGACCGGAACGCAGAGGGTTGATGGGCCAAACACTCGATCTCAAGGGCTTGCGGTCGGCTCTGGCAGCACGTAAACGGACTCCACCTGGCTCCCTGCTGCCGGCGCAGCCTGGATCGTGCCTTTTTCGATGTAATAGATGACCTTTTCTGCTTGCAACTGATTTTCCCCTTGGCGGATGGTGACCTGGCCCTCCAGCTCAATGCGTTGCTCCTGGCTGTAGTACACCGCTCTTTGGGCGCGGGCCGTGAGGCGCTCGGCAGGGAAGCTGAGGGTGACGTTGCCAGTGGCTATAAACACCCCCGTATTGGCATTGGCCTCCTGAACATCAGCGCTAATGCTGATGGCGCGCGGATTTTGCCCCCAGGCCGGGCCGGGGATCGCAAGCGCCACCACCACACCCATCGACCAGCCCAGCTCCCTCAGCCGGCCCAAAACCTTGCGATCGAGGTTGATCCCCAGTGCCATCCCATCACCTTGTCAAACCACCCCAGCAGCCAGTCTAGCCTGGGATCCCGGATCCCTTCTGACGGGGCAACGTGTTAATCGCTTCCATTTCCCCCCTTGGGCAGCCCTTGGGCCAGTTGCTTTTCCAGCTCGCTGACCCGCTGCAGTAACTGGCGGTTGGTTTCCAGCAGCTCCCGGGCTTGGCTGTTGAGATAGGGATCCGATTCCCACCAGTTGATCCCGATCTCCTTGGCCTTGTCCACCGAAGAGATCAACAGCCGGATGCGGACATTGAGCAGCTCCACATTGCCCACCGAAACGGTGATGTCTCCAGCAATAACAATGCCCTTATCCAGCACCCGCTCCAACACGTCGGCTAGCGAGGAGCCGTGAGTGGCCGTATTCAAGGGTTGAGAGCTAATCGGCACAGGGTTCATCGACCTCCAGAGCGCACCCACAGGCAGAAGACCTAGCCAGGCAGTTGGTCTAGCAGATAATTCAGCAACTGGGATCCCTCTTCATAGCGCTTGCCGGCCCGGGGCAACAGCACGTCGGCACACAAAGCGCGAAAGTCGGCATTGTCTTTGCTCACCGCCAGCTCGTGCTCCTTGACGATCCGCCCGATCATCAGACAACTGCGCAGGCTGGGGTGGCGGGTCAAATCCAGCTTGCGGCGAAAAGCCCGCACAATGTGCACGATCTTGAGCGCATCGGGGGCAGATAGACCAATGCGGGCAGTGAGGATCTCTTTTTCGGTCTCGATGTCCGGTTCCCCCATATCGATGGTGATCATCCGATCCAGCAGCGCATCTTGGGCCTTGTGAACCCCGGTGTATTCCTCTGGGTTAGAGGTAAAGATGGCCCGGAACTGGGGATGCACCCGCAGATATTCGGAGCGGTTGCTATCTGGCGGCAACACCAGCAGCCTCTCTTCCAAAGCGCTCAGGAGGGCGTTGTTGGCCTCAGGGCGGGAGCGGTTGAACTCGTCGTAGATGAGGGTAAAGCCCTCGCGGCAGGCCAAGGTGAGGCGGGCATCCACCCAGCGCTGCCGCACGTCTTCTTCCATTTTCACCACCGAGTGGATGAAATTATCCACCACCCGCCGATGGGTAAAGCCGGTGCGCCCGCCGATCAGGTCGGAAGAATCGAAGCGATCATCGCCGTAGATCAGCATGATGGGACGGCCCAGCAGGCTGGCCAGATGCATCGCCAGGGTAGTCTTGCCCGTGCCCGAAGGCCCCCGCAGATGCACCGCAAAACCCGATTGCAGATAGCGCAAAGCGCGGCGGGTAATCCGCTCGATGTAAGGAGTGTTCACAAATTGGCGGGGACGCGCCTGCAGAACCGTGGCCATAGCAATACCCAACTCTCAATTGCCTTGACGCTCTTGCCTTGACTATAGCCGCAACGGTCTTTTTGCGCTCCTAGGGACTGCGCTGGGCTCAGACCACAACCGTCGCTGACACCATACGCCGCAAGGTGGCCAAGATTTCCGAGGGATCCACCCCCAGATCCACTGCACCGCGGGCCAGCAGATCCCGCACCCGCTCCCGATCCCCGATCACCTGCAGCAACGTGACATCGGGATCCTGCGCTTGCAGGCTGGCCACATAGTCGTTGACGTAGGCCACGATGGGATCCGGCTCAGGGAAGGGCTCGGGCGGAACTGGCGGAGGTTCAGGTGGTGTCACAGGAGGAGGGGCTGTGTTGTCTGAGACTGGAACTACAGGCTCTGGTTGGGTAACCTCAGTCGAAATCGTTGCTGTAGCTTTGACCGAGCTCTCAGGCGGCTTATCACCCTCTTCAGATTCCTCAAGATCTGGGACAATGGGCCGATCCCCTGGGATCCCATTCCCCCACACCTGCTCGTGCAACGCCTTGCGGAAAGCTGTCAAAGCCTGCCGCAGAGCCTGGGCCTCTGCCCGCTGTTCTTGAGCAATCTGAGCCAGCTCCTGCTGCGCCAGTTGCCGCAAAGCTTGTACCCGTTGCCGCAACTCAGTATAGAAAGCCTGCCGCACTTGTCGGGTTTGGTTGGCCATGGCCTGCCGCGCCTGGGCACAGGTGCTCAGCAAGCTCTCCGCGGTCGCTGTCAAGTTGGCTTGAAAAGTCTGTAGCTCCTGCTGCTGGGCCTGCGATTGGGCGGCTCGTTCTTGGGCCATGCGAGAGAGAAGCTCCGCCACCGTTTTAGCCCGCTGCGCCGCAGCCGCCATGCGAGAATGCTCGTCCAAGGCTCGCTGCGCCGCCCGGCTCTGCTCCAGGTTGCGCAGTTGGCTGCGGGTTTGTTCTCTCTGCTGCCGTATTGCCTCTTGTCGTTCCTGGCAACGTTGTCTCAGCTCGGCCATCAGAGCGCGGTGCTGCTCCAGGCGCTGCTGCCGGGATCCGCTTAACAAACTTTGATTTTGAGCCGCCCGTCGGCTGCGGGCCGCGGCCCACTGTTCCTGCAAACTCATGGTGTGCAATCCCCCTACGTCCTTCTCAATGCCTGGGCGAATGCAGTTCTCCGCTTTTTCCCAACTCGCTCTCCACCAGCACGGCCTGTAGCTCAACACCACCGCCCAACTCGATCCCCAAGCCGAAGCTAAGGAAACAAGGCAGAGATCGACGGCGGATCCCTGCCTCGCCTTCTCGACGACCCGACCCTTCGACCCCCGCGGTGTTGAAGGCAAGGGGATCGAGCGATTGGGTCAGATTTAGACGGCAGGGGCAGCAGCGGTAGCCGTCAGGCCCACAGCCTCGGCGTATTTCAGGTAGGTTTCCACCGAAGCCACAACGACGCGCGCCTCAATGGCCAACAGCTCGATCCCCACCAAAGAAACCCGCACCCAGGCATCGACCACGATCCCTTTGTCCAAAATGCGGTCGATCACTTCGGCCAAGCTGGAAGAAGAGTTCACTTTCTCGACTGCCATAACGATCTCTCCTGCACAGATGATGGTTGAAAAAGACAAACAATTCTGTAGCAAAACAGCAGGCAACAAGGATCCCAAGCTGGGATTTGCCTTCCCCAGGGCGACAAGCGCACTTTCTGTCGCCCCAGCCCTATTCTGCTAACTTTTTTCGGGGAGAACACCCGTAGATTCGCTTAAAAAATACGGCAGGCCGACAAGACTTACCGTCTTTTCCAAGCGCCATCCCCCCTACATAGTACCCGCCGAAAGAAAAAGTGGGTCAGAGGGCAAGAGCGTTTTTGGATCCCGGCTATGGAGATTGTCCAGCCAAGGTGTGGGCCAGCAGGGATCCCCTATACTGAGAGCAGTGCGCTTGCCGTCCTTTCGCTGGCCAAGAGGGCTGCCGTGACCGAGTTCAACACCGGGATCCCAAGCGTGCGTCGCCTGCAAAAAGTGATCAAAGATCGAGAGATCCTTGAGGTAAAGCTCAACACCGGGGATGTCTTTGTCGGCCAGTTGCGCTGGCAGGATCCCGACTGCCTCTGTTTGGCCGATGCGGAAGGGCGGGAAGCGCTGCTGTGGCGCTCCGCCATCGCCTTCGTCAAAGTCAGACCTCCCTCCTAAACCCAAGTCCCCGCACTGGCCGTCGCTGGCTTCCCGGCAGCAGAGGCTCTTTTCTTGCAGCTATCGACGGCCCTGGCCAAAGCCCTCGGCGGAAAGGCTATGATTCAGCAAGAAGTGTGAAACAATGGACACCCTCTCTCCGCCCCTATGACAACCACTCCCCTCGAGTTGCCCCTGCAGCCTGCTGCCCAACGGCACAATCACTACAGCCGCGAAGACTTTTATCGTTTCGACCCCTCCCAGGGATCCCTGGTGGACTGGACGGGCGCGCGCAACGTCTTGGTAAGCGAAGACTTTATCCTGGGCCTACAGCAGGGCTTAGAAGAAGAAGTGGGGGATGCCTCTGCCTCGTTGATGTACACCATTGGCCGCGAGTGGGGGAGCAACGACGCGATCCACTTCTCCCGCTGGTTCGAGGAGGAGTATCGGCGCAAACCCAAGCAGAGCCACCTGATGTTCCTTTTGGAAACCTGGTGGTGGCCCTTGACCTCGCAAGGCTGGGGGCGCTGGGAGGTGGAGACTGAGGGCCGGCGGCAGGGATTTATTTTCATTAATTTGTTCGACTCCGCTGTGGCTCGCACCCTGGGGGATGTGGGTAAGCCCGTTTGCCACCTCTACGCCGGATTGTTTGCCGGGTTTTTTAGCGCCATGGTGGAACGGCAGCTCAACTGCATCGAGATCCAGTGCTATTCCATGGGGGAAAGCTACTGCAAATTTTTGCTCGGCAGCAAAGATCGCATCGATGCCGCTGCCTTTTGGCTCAACGAAGGGGCCAGCGCCGGCGAAATTGCCCAAAAGTTACGCTCCGGTCAGGGAGTGGCCAAAGCATGACAGCAGAGGTTTTTCTGGAAGAGTCGGTGCAGAGCTTTTTTGCCCATTTAAATTGGGATAGCCGACCGCGGCAGAGTCCCTCGCTGCCCATGCCTTTTGTAGGGGTGCGGGAGTACTTCGGCTCCATCCCCTGGTCGGGGGATCCCCTGACTTTGGCGGCCCGTTCTATGGGATCCCTGTCGGCAGCGCTGCCGCCTCAGCCTGAAGAGAAACAGATTACTTTGGCCGATTTATTCAGCCTGTTTTGAACTCCGACACCCGCTGAGCACCCACCGACCCTTGGGAGGAGCGAGATGGTGAGCCCACTGGAGCAGATGCTAATTGAGGCAGAGGCCCGCTACCTCACACCGGAGCAACTGGAGCAGCTCAAAGCCTATGTGCTCGGCTGGCCCAAAAGGCTGCACGTGTACCGGGCCGTACGGGAGGGGGAGAGCCAGATGGTGAGCCGCACCCTAAACACCCTTCAAAAGGAGATGCCCAACCTTTCCTCTCAAGTGGTGGATCTCTGCCGGCGGCACCTGCTCCTGTTGCTGCGTTACAGCGCTCTGGCCATGTTGCTCCAGGACGAGAACCTGTTGAAGGAGCGGCTGATCGAGTGGATGGAGGAAGAGGTGCGCCTGTACAAGCTGCAAAGCGCCTACGAGGTTGCTTATCGGATTTGTCAGCAAGAGCTAAGGGATCATCTGGCCCCTGGAGAGCTAGAGTTTATTCGCCCCTTGATCACCCAGGCGCAAGCAGCTTTGCTCTCTTTGGACGGACTCAGATCAACTGAGTAGAGGTCTCTCCTGCTGAGTTTCCCAATTGCGCTGCCCTACTTGATAGCCCAGGGATCTTTGACATATGGCCGGCACCACCGCTATCCCCAATGGCTCCACCAGCTTCGACCCCTATACGCCTGTTTTGGGCAACTACTACGCGCCCAGCGCCTACCTGCAAAGTGACCTGGAGTCAGGCTTGCTGGAGAGTCGCCACGGTGACCGGCTCTTGGCCCTTCCAGAGGCATTGCTGAGGGGTATCTACACCGGCTTGGAATACGAGACGGGGCAAGCCGCTCGCCTGGTGTTGCGCAACTGTGGTCGTATGTGGGGCAAGGAATTTTTCCGCCGTTTTGCCCAGGAACTCTCTGACTACTACCAGAAGCCTCTGGCCGAGCTGGAGATGGGCATTTTCCTCCAAAGTCTGAGACAAGCTTGGAAAGCTCACGGCTGGGGGTTGATCGAGATCGACTGGACCTACAAAGATCAGGGGGTGCTGGTGGTGTCGATCCGAAACTCTCCCTTCGCTGCCGCTACGCCCCCTCATTTCAAGCGCCCGATGGGCTTTTTGGAAGCAGGCCTGCTGGGCACTTGGTTTAGCCAGTTAACCGGCCAGGATCTGGCCTGTGTGCAAACCACCAGCGAGGCCTTGGGGGCGCAGAGCAACTTGTTTATCTTGACCGCTGCCGCCCGCCTCAAAGAGGGAGAAGCCTGGGTGGACTCCGGCCTCAGCCACGCTCAGATCCTGGAGAAGCTGTTACAGCCTGGCCCCTAACCGGAGCTGGCAGGGGATGGGATCCCGTGGAGATGAGTCTGTATAATTTTCTGGAAGCAAGACGAGCTCAAAGGCGCGAGGGTGTGGCCATTGGGGTGGCGAGTCAGAGCAATTCGGGGAGCCATCACCGTACCGGCAAACACTGCCGAGGCGATTGAAGCGGCAGTAACAGAGTTGTTGGACGCACTGGAACATCGCAACGCTCTAGATCTGGCTGAGTTGGTCAGCGTTATTTTTTCCGTTACCCCTGATTTAAATGCGGCTTTTCCCGCCCAATTTGCCCGTCGTCGCCCCGGCTGGGAATCGGTACCGTTGTTGGATGTGCAGCAGATGGGGGTAAGCAGCGACCTGCCCCGTTGTATTCGCGTTCTGATCCAATTGAATACTCCGCTTGCCCAAGCTGACATGCAACATGTGTATCTGCGAGGTGCCCGCGAGTTAAGGCCAGATCTCAGCGCTGTTTAACCGATGGGAAGCCGCGGGGTTTTCCGCGGTTACGGCCATTTATCTCATTTCAAACAAAAAAATATGAAGAAACTACATCCATCCCTAACTCCCCTCTCCCTGAGGGAGAGGGGTTGGGGGTG
>NZ_JANSJH010000039.1:0-20449 GCF_047462495.1 Synechococcus sp. H55.2
CGACGATGTCGAACCATCCTCGCTCCTGGCGTACGCGCCCTACCGCGATGGTCATAGGACGATCTTCTCCAGAAAAAAGACAACCGATGAAACCAATAAAGTGCAATGCAGCAGCGCTCATAGTATTTCTGAGCGGCACTGTCCTTCTATCTTACGAAAAATTAATAAATTGCAACACCTTCTCAGGATAAGGCTCTGCCCCGGCTTGGCCGGCATAGGGATCCCTTGTGTTTTAGGATGGGGAGGGTTTTGGCCGAGGGAACTGGGCCGGGAGCCGTCCGCCTCAGCAAGACAAAGGTCATCGCGATAGGGAGGGCATTGTGGTGCAAGCCAGGATTTTGTTTGCAGCGGCGGAGGCAGCACCCCTGGCAAAGGTGGGGGGCATGGCGGATGTGGTGGGATCCCTGCCCGTCGTTTTGCGCAAGCTGGGGCAGGATGTGCGCATCATCATGCCCCTGTACGGGTTTCTCTGGGACAAGTTCGGCCCGGAACCGGAGCAATATCCCCGCTCCAAGGATCCCATCTGGTCCAAACAGGTCATGGGCCAGGTGGCCGATATTTACGAAAGCGTTTTGCCCGGCACCGATGTGCCCCTCTACCTGGTCAGCCACTATTGTTTTGCCCCCCACCGCATTTACTACGGCGAGGACGAGTTCTGGCGCTTTACCTTCTTCGCCAATGCCGTGGCCGAGTTTGCCTGGACCTACTACCCCTGGAGGCCCAACATTATCCACTGCCACGACTGGCACACCGGCATGATCCCGGCCTGGATGCACCAGGCTCCTGACATCGGCACCGTCTTCACCATTCACAACCTGGCCTATCAAGGGCCTTGGCGTTGGCAACTGGAACGCATGACCTGGCTGCCCTGGTATTTTTCCGCCCACAACACCATGGCTGCCGGGATCCTCTATGCCGACCAGGTGAATACGGTTTCGCCCACCTATGCGATGGAGATCCGCACCCCTCTGCATGGAGAGGGCCTACAGGATCTGCTGGCCTGGAAAGGGGAGCGCCTGCGGGGGATCCTGAATGGGATCGACACCGAGCAGTTCGATCCCCGCACCGATCCCGCTCTCGAGGCCAACTTCAGCGTTGATGATCTGAGCGGTCGGGCGGTGAACAAAGCTGCGTTACAGGCCCGCCTGGGCTTGACCGTCAACCCTGACGTATTCCTGCTGGGCATGGTGGCCCGTTTGGTGGAACAGAAAGGGATCGACTTGCTCATCCAAACCCTGGATCGCTTTTTGGCCTATAGCGATTCACAATTTGTCTTGCTGGGCAGCGGCGAAGCCTACTACGAGGGGCGGATCCGGGAGATGGCCGAGCGGCACCCGGGCAGAATGGCCTATCAACAGGGTTACCAGCCGCAACTGGCCCAGTTGATCTACGGAGGAGCCGATGCCTTTTTGATGCCCAGCCGCTTTGAACCCTGTGGCATCAGCCAGATGATCGCCATGCGTTATGGGTGTGTACCCATCGTCCGCCGTACGGGGGGGCTGGTGGATACCGTCAGCCATCATATTCCCAGCAAGGGAACCGGCACCGGCTACTGCTTTGATCGCTACGAAGCCCTGGACTTCTACACCTGCTTGGCGCGGGCTTGGGAGGCCTTTCAGCACAAAGACACCTGGCAGGCGCTGCAAAAGCGGGGCATGGCCACCGATTTCAGTTGGCATCGCTCGGCGCTGGAATACCTGCGCATGTACGAGCTGATTATGAACTTGCCGCTGAGGCCGGAAAAGACCTCCTCTCAGGCTCAACCCGCCCCATCCCTGCCCAGTTCCACTCCCGCCAAGGCTGCGCAGCCACCTCCTCGGCAACCCCTGGCTGAGGGGATCCCTGAGCTGCAGCAGAGCCACGCAGAGTGAGGTAGAGTGGAACGGGTCAACGAGGTTTTGAGGGTTACCTGCCAATGTTCGGACGACGTCCCGCTGTTGTCGGCCAAAGTCGGCGCCAAGAGGCCGCTGCCCAGGGGCTCAACCTTCTGCGCCGTTCTTGGGCGCGGCTGGCTTTCGGCTTGTTGCTCGGCCTTGTCCTGGGCGCGGGCTCGAGTCTCTGGGCCACGGCTCAAGAGCTGCCCGCCGGACAGCAGCTCGTTCCCAACCCGCAGCAGTTTCGCGCTCTCGAGCAACCCAGCAATGCCCTCAGTGTGTTGCGAGCTGAACAATTGGCCGCCGAAGCCGATGCCGCCATCCAAGCGCAAAACTACGACCAGGCCATCCAGCTTCTGCAACAGGTGTTCGACGCCTACAACCAGCGCTCCAACTACCACCAAGATCTCTCCCGTGCCTTCGCCGGGATCCAAAACCGCATCTCCGAAGAGCAGCGGGAGCTGGCCCGCGTTGCTGCCCAGGCTCGGGATCAGGCTGCCTACGATTTGGCCGTGGTCTATCGGGCTGCCGGACGTCCTGAGGAGGCCGTGGGCTGGTTGATCCAGGTCATCAAGAGCCAGACTCCAACCCGGGAGCTGGGCACCCAGGCCTACCAGCAGCTTCTGGAGATTGGCTTTGTCAGCACTCCCTTCCCCTAGCGCTGCTCTTCCAGCTTGCGATAGAAAGCCAGCGCCGTTTGCCCATAGGCCCGCTGGTCAAAGCGCAGCAGGGATCCCATCTGGTCGGGTAGCTCCTGGCCGCTGCGATGCTCGACGATCAAAGTTCCGCCTGGCTTGAGCAAGGGCGGGATCAGCGGCAGCAGGGGGGCGTACAGACCCGCCGCGTAGGGAGGAGCAAAGTAGACGTAATCAAAAGGCTCCAAACCCAGCCCTCGGCTGAGCAGCTTGCGGGCATCTCCCTGGATCACCTGAAAAGCTTGCCCCGGCTGGGCCACCTTGGTCCAGTTGGCCTGGATAAGGCGACAGGCAGAGGCGGCGATCTCGATCCCGGCCACAAAAGCCGCCCCCTGGCACAGGGCCTCTGCCCCCACCGTACCGGCCCCACAGCAGAGATCCAGCCAGCGACAGCCTTCCACCTGCCCTCGCAAGATGTTGAACAAGGCTTGCCTCACCCGCCCAGGGGTGGGTCGAGTGCCAAGACCTGCGGGAGTCTGGAGCGCCCGTCTGCCGCTGATGCGCAAGCCCATAGGCATCTATCAAGGGGTAGGTGTGGCAGGCAACTGGCCGGTCAACCCGCTGCGCTGGGCGGCGCGATCCCGTTCCATCTGGATTTGCGACACCAAAGCTTTAGGCAACTGGGCAGAAGCCTGCAGAGCTTGATCGAAAAGGGGGACAGCCTCCCGGTCTTGCCCCTTGGCAACCAAAATTTGCGCCTTGAGGTAGTAGAGCTCCGGGTTGTTGCAGGAAGCAGCAATGGCCCGATCCACCGCCTCCAAGGCCTCGTCAAAGCGCTGCATATCCCGATAGGCCAGAGCTTGGCCGCGGTAGGACAAATACTCAGGCGCCGCCAGGCGAAATTGATCCAACGCCTTCTCCCGGTAGGTCAGCAGCAAATCCATATAGCCGTTGAGAAGATTCAACTCAGGGTCGCTGCTGTCCACAGCCTGGGCGGCCCGGATGGACGCAAACAATTGGTTGAGGGTGGGCAATGCCTTGGGCAAGCCGAGCACCACCCCCTCCCGCACCACGATGTTGGCCGCCTCCAACCCATAGCCCACCCCCTCATACAGGTTGCCGCGCAAGGGATCCGTCTTTTTCAGCTCGGCGGCCACCTGGCGGGTTTGGGTGGCCAACTGGGCAAAAGCATCCAGATCCCCCTCTTGGTAGGCCAGCGCCGCCAGCAAGGCATAGACCATCGGCTCTGCGGGAGAGGACTTCTTGGCTATTTCCAGCTTCTCTCGGCTCTGGCTGTAGCGGCCCGCGCAGAAGAACTCCTCAAACGCCGCAGCCACTTCCGGGCTGATGGGGCGGGCATTGGCCCCGCTGCGAAACGGATCCTGGGCCCAAACCGGCAAGGCGGATCCCCATACCCAGCACAGGATCCCCACCAGCTTGGCCCCTCTGCTGAACTTGTCGCTTCTCATCCTCTGTGCCTCAACACCCACTGGGACCGGTCTAGCGAATCGGCGCGTGCTTGACCTGCTCTTCAGCGCAGCAGTTGCGCAATCGCAGCAATGGCCGCATCCTGAACCAACTCGTTGGGCTCGTAGGCCAGCAGATCGTGTAAGGGATCCAGAGCGCGCGGATCCCCAATTTGGCCGAGGGCGCGGGCTGCTGCCTCCCGCACCACCGGTTCTCCATCCGCAAGCTTGGTCAGCAAAGCCGGCACCGCCTCAACCGCCCGCATTTGCCCCAGCTGGTAGATGGTTTGCAGTTGGGCCTCCAGGGGAGTTGCTGCAACCGTGGGAGCCGAGCTATACACAGAGATACCTGAAGAGCTGCCATAGGAGTAGCCGCTGCCCGCCATCGAGATGGCCGAGAGAGCCTGCAGCGCCTCTAGGGCACGATATCGCTCTGTCTCGCTCATCTGAGGCAGTTGGGCCACCAGATCATCAAAAGCTCGCTGTACAGGATCGGCAGCCTGGTGGGCAATGCG
Organism: Synechococcus sp. H55.2; assembly: GCF_047462495.1. NCBI lineage: Bacteria > Bacillati > Cyanobacteriota > Cyanophyceae > Synechococcales > Synechococcaceae > Synechococcus > Synechococcus sp. H55.2. Next base: position 4,491 of record NZ_JANSJH010000039.1, read on the forward strand.
GGTTAAGTGGCGGTCAGCCTGTACCTGCTGCCAAGACTGAAACGCTGCCAGACCTGCCACCACCAAAGCCGCATCGGCCAAAACAGCCAGCAGCGCCATTCCCCCCCAGATCTTGCTGCGACGGCTGAGCTTTCGCATCTGCTTATCCACGTAGCTAAAGGCCTGGTGCTGCCGTTCCCAGAAGTCGGGGGCCACCTGCAGAGTTTGGGCACTCAGATCGGGAGACAGAAGGTTTTCCTCGCGGGCTACCTCCAAGCTTTGTAGCCTTTGGTTCAAGCGAGAAAATTGTTTCGTCCAGAGCCAAGTAAACATCAAGTCACACCCTCCCTCCAAGCTTGCCCATAGCGGCTGGTGCTGTCACTCGGTGTCAGGCAAAGTTTGCCGACCCTTCCCTGCCATAAAGGTGAACTTATGCGCCAGGATAGCAAAAGCACCGGCTCCCCACCACCCAGTCTTTAACTTGAACTTGGGGTTGCAGGATGTCACTCATTGTAGACAGGCCGGCGAAGGGTGCCGACCGCGTCAGCGGGACGGAGTCCTTGGGGTTGACCGTACTTGCGTGAGTGCTAAGCACCACTTCGCGACCGAGGGAAGCCGCAGTCTTCCCTTCTCTTTTGAGCAACAAGGGGAGTGAGGACTTGACGAGCTTGGGGGGGAACAAGCCCAAAGGCTACGGGCTACTATGCCTCATAGTTTGGCCGGAGCACTCTGGGGTTTACAGGCATCACGATGTCTGAGTTCCCCAAAGGTCTGTAGATTACAAGGACAAGCCCAGCTTGACTCCAAGCAGGGCATGGACCAGTAGCACACACAGGATGAAGCTGCCCACATAGGCATGGGTGGTGCGCAGGGCCTCGCGGTTGCCCCCAAAGCCGCTGAGAGACAAAGCGCCATTGGCCGCCAACAACAGCAACACCAGGGATCCCGTCCAAAAATGGGGGCTGCTCAGCAGGGGCTGGCCCTGCATGACCAAGGAGAGAAGGCCGCCGGTGTAGCCCAAGGCAATGAAGGTGGCCATCCAGGGAGCCAATTTGCGGTGATCCAAGAGCGGCTTTTGGGCCGATTCCGGCAGGGATCCCTCTGGCGTTGTGGAGGCGGCTGCCAGGCGCAAGACCCGCCCCCGCCAACCGGTCAGGCCGACGAAGCTGCCCATGACCACCACCACAATGCCCATCATCAGAGGATGTCCCCATTGCACAATGGGCTGGGGCAGGTTGAAGCCGGCAAAAAACTGGGCCACCGGCTGCAAGGCAGCCGTCAACTCATCCGAAGTTGCCGACAGATCGGGCAGAGCCACACTCAGCATAGGGATCCCTCCACCTTTGGGACAACTACAACTTTTTAACCAGTCTCCTTAACAAATCTACAACAAACCCACCTTCGATGACAGATGCCGGTGGAAAGCTTCAGGGGATGCAGCCGCAACGGTAAAATATCTAGCGGTGAAGCCGTGGTCGGCCACAGATCCTCGGCTACCGCCTGCTAACGAGCAAAACGGAGTTATTCACATGGCCAAGTTGTTGTTGGGGGATCAATCCTTTGAAGTCGAGCTGCTGACGGATGTGCCCACCAATTGGCCTGGAATTAAAGTCATGTCCAAGGGAGCTAAGCTGGATATCCCGGCGGGAACAGTGGTGAGGGTGGAGTCAGAAGATGACCATGTAACCGGCTCCTACAAGGTGGTTTATCGTTTGGCTCCCGCCTATCCCCGCAGTTGGCGGCTGCTTTTGGAGCGGGAGAGCGCGGCTCCTGCACCTCAGGCGGAAGCGGCCCCAGCCGCTCAGGTCGCCCCCTCGGCGGCCTCGTCCCTACCCAACAGCGACAAGATTTTCACCCTCAAAGTGTCCGGTTTGGTGGGAGGGGGCGTGCGCAAGAGCGTTGTCGAGTACAAAGTGCCCTTCAGCCGCCTTTCTCAAGAAGTGAAGCGCATCACCCAAAGGGGGGGCAAGATCGTCAGCATTACAGAGTCCAATCTGTTGAGCAACCTTGAGTAGGGCCCAGCTCCCCCTCTGGGGTCTGTCTCCAAGGCTGCCGATCCAGGCCCCTTCAGCCCAAGCGGCTTTGACGGGCGCTCCCTGCTGTTTTTCCGGCGGCGATTGCATGGGTATCCCCAATCGGAAGAGAGGGGTGGTAGTCTGGCGTTGGTTTTGCCCTTGTCTGGGGGTAGGCTTTGGGTGGGAAAAGGCATTCCAGCAAGGGCTCAACTCTTGCGCTTGAGCGCCGATAACACCATCGGGAGTGGGGAGGAGGTCATGACGTCTCGGCAGCATCCGACGCGCTTGGGAGGGTCGATACCCCAAGGCAATTCAGGCTCCAGATCGACAAGGGGATCCCAGCCGTACTCCTCGCCCACTCCACGACAAAGCCTTTCCGATTCCTCTCGGCATGCGCCGGCAAAGTCTCGACCTAGGGTGCTCCCCTTTCTAAACTTGCTGGTGATCCTGCTGGGATTTGGGACCGGCGCCCTGGTGGCCTGGGCAACCGCTCATCCCAACTGGGCCAGCCGCCTGCCGGCGCTCTTGCCGCCTCTGGCCGAGATCCCTGCCCCCCGCGCCCAGGCCAAGGCAGCCCAACAGCGCCCGTCCCTCCCCCAAGAGCCGCAACTGCAGCGGGATCCTTTTGCGTTGGATCCCTTGGCCAGCCTCTCCTACGTGCCCGCCATCATGTATCACGATGTGGTGGCTGGCCGCAAAGAGGTCTGGTTTGACACCACAGCGGCGGAGCTGCGGCAGCACTTTGAGGCCATCAAGCAGGCGGGGCTGACCCCCATCCACATCGACCAACTCTACAAACACCTGCGGGACGGGGATCCCTTACCGGAAAAAGCCATCCTGCTCACCTTCGACGACGCTTACCTGGGCCTGTACGAGAACGCCTACCCGCTGCTGAAGGAGTACAACTACCCTGCCACCTATTTTGTGCAGACCGGCTTTGTCGGCGTGCCCACCAGCAAAGACCACTTCACCTGGGATCAGATGCGGGAGATGGATGCCAGCGGGCTGATTGACTTTGCCGCCCACACCGTCAACCATCCCCCCGACCTGCGGCTGCTGGACGATGCCCGCCTGCGGCGAGAGGTGTTGGACTGCAAGACCAAGCTGGAGCAGGAGCTGGGCCACCCCATCCACTACTTCGCCTATCCGGAAGGCAATCGGGACGAGCGGGTGAAGCAATACCTGGCGGAGGCGGGTTACTGGATGTCCTTTACGATGGATCCCGGCTTTACGGGACAGTCGCCCAACTTGCTGGAGGTGCGCCGCTTTAACCAGTTTCGCCTCACCGAGGCCATTATCGGCGCCCGCACCTTCACCCTTGGCCGCAGCCCCGACTACTGGCTGGATGGAACGCAACCCTTGACCCTGACCGATGAGGTGATCGACAGGGTGCGGGTGCTAACCATCCGCGGCGGACGGGCAGCTACAGTGCACGCGGAGCGGCGCTACGAGGTAAGAACCCTAGTCCAGCGCTACCAGGCCGATGCCGGCATTAACGGCAGCTTCTTCTCCATCCCTTGGATTAACTCGGCCAGCAACGTCATGGTGGGGCCGGTGATGGCCGCCAACCACAAGACTTTCATCCCCGGTCGCCCCGAAGACGACAAGGTGGTGCGCGGTCGTCCCCTGGTGCTGCTGGGCAGGGATCGGCTGCGCTTTGTACCCTTTGATCCCGACACCATGACCCAGCTCGACAACCTTCGCCAGCTCATGCCGGATGTCACGGATCTGTTTGTGGCGGGCTTGTGGCTGGTTAAGGATGGCCGCGCCCTCTCTCCGAGGGAGATCGACTCGTTTCGCCTCTCCAGCGCCGCCGAGTTTCGCCCCCGCGCCTTTTTTGGCGTAGACAACCAGGATCAGGTGGTGATCGGGGTTACCAAAACCCACGTCAACGCCGCCATCCTGGCCAGCCTATTGCCCAAAATCGGGATCCGTGAGGCGGTGCTGCTGGACTCTGGCTTCAGCACCTCACTGGTCTACCAAGGGGAGATCCTCGCCACCGGCCATGCCGGCCCCAACCAGCCCAGCCGCCCTGTCCCCCACGCCATTTTGCTCTACGACCTAACCCGTCTGTGGAGGGAGGATCCCCGCCCGCAGGAAAGGGCCGCTTCCACAACCGATCGGGTGGAAGGGCTGGTGCAGCTTCTGCCGGCTAGCGACCAAGATGCAGCCAAAGCCTACCTGAACAGCGTTCTGGCCGGCCAGCGCACCCTCAAGCGGGGGGAGCGGGGCCCGGCCGTGGTGGCGGTGCAACTGGGCTTAAGCCGCCTGGCCGCTCAGCAGGGACGGCTGGATCTGCTCCCCTCTGGCCCTGATGGGGTATATGGCAATGAGGTGGCCCAGGCAGTGGCAGAGTTGCTGTTGGCCGAACCTGGGCTGGGCGAGACGGGATCCCCGCAAGCGATCCCCACTCCCCTGGTGGCGGGAACGGCAACCCCATCCAGCGGCGGGGACGCCATCGATGCTCAACTGCTGCAACGGCTGCTGGAGCGGGTTAATCTCGCCCCGGCCTCTGTGTTGGTGGATACCCGTCTGGAGCGGCCAACTTGGCCTCTGGAGCACAAGCCGACCCGGAAGCTGCTGCCGAGAGCGGCTCTAGAGTAGAGTTAGGGGGCCTCGACTCTGGACCCAACTCCTTGGGGATCCAGCCCTCCCTGCCAACCTAGGCCATTGCGGAGAAAGACAGGTCTGCCGGCAACAAACACGCCCATAACCCGGAAGGGCTTCTCCCGCAAGATCACCAGGTCGGCCCTCAGCCCTGGACAAAGAGCCCCCCGATCCTGGAGGCCAACGGCCTGGGCGGGGTTGCGGCTGACCAAGGCTATGGCCTGGGGCAACTCCAAAGCCTGCTTCTCCGCCAGGGCAAAGGCAGCTCTTAGCGCGGCAGCCGGCGAGTAGTCGGTGGCCAGAGCACCTAGGGATCCCGCCTTCAGGGCTTGCAGGGCGGAGAGATTGCCCACATGGGAGGATCCCCTAAGGGCGTTGGGGGCCCCCATGACCACCAGCAAGCCCAACTGTTGGGCTTCGCCAGCGGCCTCCAGCGTGACCGGGAACTCGCTAATCTTTACGCCCAGCTTGGCCATCAACTGAACCTTGTCAGAGGAATCGTCGTCATGGGAAGCCAGCGTGACTCCCCGCTCTTTTGCCTGCTGGGCCAGCTCGGCAAGGGCAGGGAGAACTTCTAGCTGGGATGGGTTCCTGAGGCTGGCGGCAACCTCCTCAGGCTGCTGGCCCAGGTGACGGGCCATATAGCGAACGTAGTCTTCTAGGGTCGGGAACTGGCCTTGGCCAGGCGTGTGATCCATAAACGAAAGGAGATCCACCCAACCTTGGCTGAGGGCGTGGCGAACGGCTGCTGCTCCCAAGGGGCGAGAGACTTCGTAGCGGGCATGGATCCGCAAGTCCAGCGACAAATGGGAACGCAGGGCAACCAATTGCTCGGCCAGGGCCAAAGCGGTCTCCGGGCTGCGCCAACCGGGCAGGCCCTCCCAAAAGGACAGGGTGACAAAAGCAGTGGTCATGCCTGCTGCCAGAGCTCGGTTTTCCCAAACCTCCAGGGCCATCTCGGCAGCCAACTGTACCCCTGGCCGCGGCTCCAGCTCCGGCTCTAGGCTGTCGGCGTGGAGATCGATGACGCCAGGGACGAGGGTTAACCCCTGTAAAGGGATTCCTTCGTCCACCTGCCCTTCTCGAATCTCGGCAATCCACTCCCCCTCCAGCCGCAGGGATCCCAGCGGGAGCACTTGGTCAGGGAGAACCAGCTTAAGTCCGGACAGCCACATCTTGCTTCTCCTCCAGGTGGTAGGTTTTGTCCACCAAGCCCGCCACGTCTTCTGGCGAGTGGAAAACGCCAACAAGCGCAGTTCCCTGCTGCTTCAGAAGGCGAAGGCGCTCCCGCAGAGCTTTCCTGGCCCCTGCATCCAAGCTGGCCGTGGGCTCATCCAACAGCAGCAAGGGATAGGGATGAATGAGCGAGCGGGCCAGGTTGAGCTTTTGTTTTTCGCCCCCAGAGAAACCCGTGGGGAAAGCCTCCAGTAACTCGGGCTTCAGGTTCAGCTCTAGGAGCAGCTCTGCCGCCCGCTGCCGTGCTCGGCTTTCTTCTACACCTCGCCACAGCAGCGGCTCCGCCACCAGCTCCAGGGCGGTGGTGCGGGGTCGGGGATCCAGAAACTGGCTGACATAGCCGATGTGCTCCCGCCGGATCCACAAGATCTCGCGATCCCCCAAACGCGCCAGATCCACCCTTCCGCGAGGAGTCTGCAGAAGGATCTGCCCCCCTGTGGGACAGTAGCTGCGATAGAGCGTCCGCAACAGGGAAGACTTGCCGGCGCCATTGGGGCCCTCTAGGAGCAGCAACTCCCCTGCTTGTAGGGAGAAGCTCACCTGTCTGAAAGCCAGAACCTCCCGTCCCAGCCGGTGCAGGAAAAACCGCTTTTCCAAATCGATAACTTGCAGCATCTCTCTACAGCCTTGCGGCAACCAAATCCTGAGTAAAGGGGTGGCGGGGATCCTCCAGCACTTGGTCGGCGAGGCCTTCTTCTACCACCTCTCCTTGGTGCAAAACCACAATGCGATCCGCCAATGCCCGTACCACCGAGAGATCGTGGCTAACCAAAATCAGACTCATCCCCAACTGCCGCTTGAGGCGGCGTAGGGTGTCCAAGAAGGTTGCCTGCACCAGCAAATCTAAGCCAGTCGTTGGCTCGTCCAAGAGGATGGCCGTTGGCTCTTGAGCCAAGGCTTTGGCAATCTGCACCCGCTGCCGCTCCCCTCCCGAAAGGAAAGTAGGCGGATCCCCAGCCCGCTCCAGGGGGAAGTCTGCCCTCTCCAAAGCTGCCTGCGCTTCCTTTTGCAAAACCCCAAATCGTCGTTCCCCCTTGAGCACAAGGGGCTCAGCAACATTGGTTAGGGCGGCAAAGCCCATGCGCAGGGCCTGGGCAGCTTCTTGATAAACCATGGCCAAGTGGCGCCGCGCCGCAGGTCGCTCGTAGGGAGAAAGCGACAGCAGATTACACCCCTCCCAGCCGGGGATGTTGAGCCAGTATTCCCCTTGCGCCATCTCCTGGAGATAGAGAATTCTCAAAAGGGTGCTCTTGCCGCTGCCAGAAGCCCCCACCACCCCCAGCACCTCCTGGGGATAGAGCTTGAGGCTGACGTTCTTGAGGGCCCAGCGATCCCCGTAGGCTTTCCAAACCTTGACCAGTTCCAGCAAAGGCCTTTCTTCAACCATGCTGCTTCTCCCCAAATAAAGGCCCACTTTCTTTGCCAGCTAGGAGTTTTTCCATATAGCCCTGGTCGGAGATCTCGTAGGCCAAGCTGCCATCCTCCTGGGGAATGGCGTTGAGAAAGACGTGGCGGCAACCCGTGCGGCGGCAGGATCCCACAATGGGTTCCGGCTGGAAGGGTCGATCCACAAAGGCCAGAGGTTCTACCTGCGTGTAAGGGGGGACAGCGTAGATCCGCTTTTCCCGACCGGCGCCAAAGAGCGTGATGTGGGCTGCCTGGTGCAGCTTGGGCAGATCCCAGCGGGGCAGGGGACTGGGATCCATCACATAGCGGCCGTGCACCAGAACGGGATAGGCTGCTCCCTTGCGGCTGTGGCCGTAGTGCAAGTGTTCTTCAAACAGGTCCACCCAAAGCAGGCTGTAGTCCCCCAGGGCATGCAGCTCCCGCGCCTTGGCATCGGAAGGCTCCACGTAGCGCAGGGGTTCAGGGATCGGGACTTGCAGGATCAAGATTTGTCCTTCTTGCAGTCGCTCCTCCGGGATGCGGTGACGGCTTTGGATGAGGGTTGCTTCCAAAGCATCGGTGGTGGTTCGAGCTCCGCTGACGTGGGCAATGAAGCGGCGCAAGTTGGCAGCATTAACCGAGTCATCCGCTCCTTGGTCGATGACCTTCACCACATCTTCCGGCCCCACGAGGCTGAGGGTAAGCTGCAGGCCGCCCGTGCCCCAGCCGCGGGCCAGGGGCATCTCTCGGCTGGCAAAGGGAACTTGATATGCCGGTATGGCCAAAGCCTTGAGAACCTTGCGCCGAATTTCTCGCTTGGCTTCAGGATCCAAGTAGGCGTAGCTATGCTTAGGGTTCAAGAGCAGCCTCCTGATGGCTCATCCAATTGCTGAAGAACGTTACATAGTGAGGCAGTTTGTAGTGCAGGGCAAAGCCCGAAGCCTCCACGGGATCCGTGTGTACCAGAACAAACTCCTCGCTGCGGGCCGGATGGGTGGGGCGATCCATCTCCAAATCCAACATTGCGCCCGCGATAACCCGCCCCTCGTTCCAGCCCAAGCTGGCAGCAAAGCCTAAGCGGTATCCCTTCTCCCCATGCCCGACGACTTCTGCAAAGGCCAAGCGGATCCGCCCCAGGCGAAAGCTGCCTCCCCGCACCGGGTGGATAGCCCGCACCTCGAGATAGCCCACCCCCAACTCCGCCACTGTTGGGTGGGTGTGGACGTTGTAGGCCCGCATGGCGCTGTAGGCGAGGGCCAGGAGTCCTCCGGTGTCCCCTCGCGCCAAAGCTTGCAGGCGATGGGCTCTTGGCGCCGGAAACAGCAGCGGCTGCCGCGTTAGATCCGGGATCTCTTCCTCTAAGTCTTTCTCTGCCACTGGATCTTCTTCCAGCAGGCCTTGCTCTTTTAGCCAGGTTCGCACCGAAGGGTAGCGCTGGGGAGCAGCCGTGGTCTCTGGCTCCACCCCTTGGGTTCCGGAAAAACCCAGCAGACGCAGGCTGTAGTCGAGGGTGGGGCCGAGGACTTGGCCGCCGGGAATGCTCTTGAAGGCTGAAGAAAGCCGTCGCACCAGGAGCAAATCTTCTTTTTTCTGAAGCTGCGCTTTGCCCAGGCGAGGAAGGGTAGTTCGATGAGCTCGCAAAAGCAGCAGCGCTTCGTAGAGATCGCCCCCTGTCTGGGCCAAGGCCTCAGCAGCCAGCTCTGGAGCCCAGAGGCCAGCTTCCGCCATCACCTGATCCAAAAGATAGGGCAAGTAGCTGGCCAGGCCCTTACTCGACTGACCTGCCCCCCTCGGCAACAATTCGCGAAAAAGGGCTTCGGCATTGAGAATGGCCTCCTGACTGCCCCGCGCCACCACGTAGCCCATCAACCCACCTCCACACTTCGCGGTATGCCTACTACATGCTGCCCGTCGGTAAGCAAGATGTCCACTCCCAAAGGGTAGGCCGAGATCTGGGAGCGCAGCCGCCAAAAAGCAGGGGGCAAATCCACAGCCAAGCACACCTCCCCAGCAATGCCGGGGCCCCTGAAGACAAGAGGGGATCCCTGGCCCCAGCCAGTTCCCAGGATGAGAGTTGCCCCGCTCTCCGGCTCCAGGTAGGTGCCCCTCTTGAGAAGCGAGAGGGTTTCCCAACCGGCAGGCAAATCCGCCAGCCGCTCGGCAAAGACGAAGTCCGCCGCCTCCAAGGCCACAGGCCGGGGAGCCTGACCGCGCAGATCTAAGAGCAGCCAGTCTGGCGCCCAAACCCCCACATTCCCATCCACCAGGGTAGTTCCAATGAGGCGGAAGGCTTGGCGCAGCGAGTGAGCTGGCAAGCGCCAAAGCCGGCCAGGGTAGCTCAGCGCCATCACCAAGGTTCGGAAGACCTGTTGGCTTTGCCGTTCGGCTGCGGGCATGGGCACGCTCATAGCGTCTCCACCTCCAAGCGCGTGGTGGCCACCTTGCGCCAGAGGCGCTCATCCTTCTCCTGGAGATGTTCCTGAGCTTCCAGGGCCAAGGCCTGGATCCGATCTTCAGCAATCCCCGCCTGCAACGCGGCATCCAGGTAAGCCAGGGAGCGGGCCAGGCGCGGCCGTTCCCCCAGCACTATTCCATAGCCTTCCACTCCCTTTCGGGGGAAGCGCAGCCAAACCTCGTAAACCAAGACTTCTCCCAGATAAAACGGCGTACCGCTGCGCGAGTCCTGGAAGGGGAGCAACAGCAGGCCCGCTCCTTCCTTCAGCTTCTGGCTAGCTCCCAGAGCGGGCCGTACCTCCCGCGCCAGAGCCACAACTGTCTTTTCGGGAGCCTCCTGCAGCAGCTCCAGGATTTCAAGAGCCTGCACCCTCACCTCCTATACCAGGGATTGGCGAATTCGCGCCGAGACCTTGTCGATTGTAAACACGGTTAGCAGGATGAGCAAAATGATGGTGGCGGCGTCCTGAAAGCGGAAGGCCCGCACCGTCTGCATCAGATCGAAGCCGATGCCACCAGCTCCCACCAAGCCCAAGACTGTTGCCGAGCGCACATTGACCTCAAACAGGTAGAGCGTCACCGAGTAGAAAGCTGGGGCCACCTGCGGCCAAAAGCCATAGACAAGAACCAGCAGAGGATGGGAGCCCGTAGCCCTCACGGCCTCCACCTGCCCCATATCCACCGTCTCAATGGCCTCGGAGAGCAACTTGCCTGCCACTCCAGCCGTGTGCAGCGTCAACGCCATGATCCCTGGGAGAGGCCCCAAGCCAATGGCAGCCACAAAAACCAGGGCCAAAACCAGCTCGTTGAGTCCCCTGAGGATATCCATCAGCCCGCGGACAGCCAGATAGACCACAGGAGAGCGGATGACATTCTTGGATCCCAGGAAGGCCAAGGGAAGCACAAAGAAGGTGGCCAGAAAAGTGCCCCAGAAAGCCATGATCAGGGTCTGGAGCAAAGAGTAAAGAAAAGCTGGCAGAAAGTGCAGGCTGGGCGGAAAGAAGCGAGCGACAAAGACAGCACTCCTCCCCAACCCAGCCAGCAACTTGACTGGTGAGATCTCAGCCGGCACCGCCGTCAGCAGGAGAGCCAGAAGGATCATCCCAACTAGGAGAACACCGAGGCGATCTCTCCGTTTGAGCTCTGCCGGTAAGGGGGGCAGTTTCTTAGAGTTGGCACTCAGGTTGCTTAAGAGCATTGTTAACCTTGCGGAAGGGATCGTAATCCTTGTCGCTGGCCGGCTCAAAACCCTTGAGACCGCGAGCTTCTAGCCATTGCTTGCCTTCCGGTGTGTTCTCGTACTCTAGGTAGGCCGTGCGGATGGCTTCTTTGAGGTCTTCCGGCAGGTCTTTGCGGTAGGCCCAGGGAGAGGAAGGGATCGGATCGGACTTCCAGATCACCTCAAAATCTTCCAAACCCTTAATTTGGCCCTTCTTGGTGGCAATGCTGATCCCGGTATCCCAAGTCACCCCCACGGGAATGGTTCCCTGAGAGACTCCCAGGATAACCGACTCATGGTTGCCGGCAAAGGCAACTTGTTTAAAGTACTCCTTGGGCTTGATCTTGGCCTCTAGACAGAAGTAAGCCATGGGCACCTTGAAACCAGAAGTGCTCTCCGGGTCAACGAAAGCAAAATCTTTGCCCTTGGCAGCTTCTAGAGTTGTAATGCCACTGCCCTTCTTGGAAATCATCAGAGAGTGGTAAACAGTGCCCGAGCGAACAGAATCTTCCTTCACAAAGGCTTCGATGGGGGCATTGGCTTTTTCAATCGCATCGACGTAAGAGGCGGGCCCATAAAAAGCAACGTGGGTCTTCCCTTCCGCCTGGGAGAGCATCACAGCCGTGTAGTCACCAGCCACGAACAAACGCACCGGGATGCCCAATCTCTCTTTGAGGTAGTTCAGGAAAGGCGCATAGCGGGCTTCGTAATCAGCAGCACTCTCCACCGGCACTTCAGCAATGACCAGCTCCTCGGGCCAGTTCTGCTTCTGCGCCAACACCGGCACCCAACTGGCAAAGCCCAATAGGAAAGCCGCTAGAGCCAAAACCTTCCTTCTCCGCATGAGTATTCTCCTCTGCAGCTGACTTGAAATTGAAATTGATTGAAGTTGAGTTTGAGCTTACCTGTCCTCAAGCCGTCAAGGCTGAGGGCAACCCTCCGAGGGTTTGAGAGGCTTCCTCCTCCCCGAAGTAGAGATCCTTCTCTTTTTCAGGGGTGAGAGCCGAGACTGGCCCATCAAAGAAAACCTGCCCATCCTTGAAGGCAACAACTCGGTTGGCGTAATGGCGCACCATCTCCAGGTGATGCAGGGTCACTAGGAGCGGGATGCCTTGCCGACAAACCATTCCCAGCAGTAAATCCATGATCACCTGCGCATTTTTGGGATCCAAAGCCGAGATGGGTTCATCTGCCAGGATCAGCGCCGGCTCTTGGATCAAGGCGCGAGCAATGCCCACCCGCTGCTGCTGTCCCCCCGAAAGAGCATCGGCCCTCTGCCAGGCGTGCTCGAGAAGCCCCACCTCCTCCAGTAGCCTTTCTGCTTGGGCCAGATCTTGCTCCGAGAACTGCCGCAGCAAGCCCTGGGTAAGATTCAGGTGGGGCAGGCGCCCAATCAGGACGTTCTCCAAGACAGTCAGGCGGCCAATGAGCTGAAAAGTCTGGTAGATCATGCCCGTGCGCTTGCGCACCTGCTGTAGACCCTCTCCTCCGCCTTCGTGGAGGGGGAAAGAGCCAACCCAGACTTTTCCAACGCTGGGCCTAACCATTCCCTTCAGGAGCTTAAGGAGGGTGGACTTCCCAGCGCCAGAGGGGCCAATCAGGGCCACAACCTGGGCTCCATCGCCAAACAGGTCGAGACAAACCCCTCTTAGGGCAACTTTGTTTTTAAAGGTGACCCAGAGGTTTTCTACCCGGATGCGCATTGCTCTCCCTCGGCGCGTGAAAGCTCGGTATCAAACTTAGCAGCTTGACTTTAAGTCACAACTAAAACCAGGTTAAGCCCAGATTAAGATCCCCCTAGCGGCAACAAAAGCCGGGCTGGGCAGGAGGAGGTACCCTGGGGAGAGCTGGCTTTGCTATCTTGCTTTTTATGCTCTCTTTGGATTCCTGCCCTCTATGATTGCTGCCTCGGACTCCATTCCTTCAGCGGATCCGCCCCGCGCTCTTCTGCCGGAGGGGATCGCTCATCTGGACAGCCTCCGCTACAACGAACAGGGTTTGATCCCGGCCATTGTGCAGGACTACCTGGACGGGACGGTGCTGATGATGGCCTGGATGAACCGGGAATCGCTGCAGAAAACGCTGGAGACAGGCCGCACCTGGTTCTGGAGCCGCTCCCGCCAGTCGCTCTGGCCCAAGGGGGAAACTTCTGGCCATGTGCAGTGGGTCAAACAAATCCGCTACGACTGCGACAGCGACGCGCTGGTCATTTTGGCGGAGCAGGTGGGAGATGCGGCCTGCCACACAGGAGCGCGGAGCTGCTTCTTCCGCACCCTCCCAGAGAAGGAAGGGGATCCCATCCCGGCCGCCGATACCCTGTCGCAGGTGTTTGCCGTGATCAAGGCCCGCCAGGCGGATCCCCGTCCCGATTCCTACACCAGCAGCCTGCTGGCCAAGGGAGACAACGCCATCCTGAAAAAACTCGGCGAGGAGACGGCTGAAGTGGTGATGGCGGCAAAAGAGGGGGACAAGACCGCCCTGGCCCGCGAGGTGGCGGATCTCTGGTACCACTGCCTCGTGGCTCTTGCTCACTATCAGGTGGATATTCGGGATGTCTATCGCCAACTCCAAGCCCGTCGTTCCCCTCGGTGAAGGGGCTCTGTCCGAGAAGGGGGAGCCGCTTTTGGCGGAGATGGATCACCCCCCATCTTTAGATCAACCGACAGCCAAGGTTCACTTGGATGTGCAGGCTGGGCGACGGGGCCAAGTGGATCTGGAGACCGATTGGGAGACTTTGGCCCGTTACCTGCGCGGCCATGGCCAGTGGATCCAGCGCTGCTTCCGGCCATTGCAGGTGGAGCCCCTCTCTGCCGACACCTACAAGCTGCAGTTTTTCCGCATGGGTGGGCTGGGGTTTGAGCTGGAGCCCTGCTTTGGGGTGAAGATCTGGCCGGAGGAAGATTACCTGTTTCGGCTGACTTCGACTGAGCTGCCGGGGGAGGCCGCCCTGCCCTATCGGGTAGATTGCCAGGCCAGTTTCCGGCTGGAGGAGCTACCGGGATCCCCTGCCACTACCCGCGTCCACTGGGATCTTCATCTCGATATCCGGCTGCATTTGCCCAAGTTTTTGCAAGTTCTGCCGCGCAAGTTGGTTCAGAGAGTGGGCAGCCAGGTGGTGCAGCAGGTTACCCGCGGCCTCAGCGATCGCTTTACCCACAATGTCTGCAGCGATTTCTATGGCTCCATTGGCCGTCCCCATCACTCCTATCGCTTGGTTGCGGTGGAAGATGGGGCGTGATACCCTATGGGTCAACGTGAGTGAGTTGTCGGTCAGCTTGCTCCGGCAACCGGTGATGGGGTTCACCGTAACCGCCTCAGGCAGGTTCTAAGAATTCTCTAAATCCAAGGCTGAGGCTGATGACTCCTACTCTTCTGGGCAGATCCAGGGGGTGGGAGTCTTTGATCTTGGGTTACCACCCCACAGCCCCCAAGGCTCTACTTCCCTCTGGGCTGCCCTTCACCATCCGGACGGCAAAGAGAGAGGTTTTGTTGATGCTGGGCAGTTGGCTGTGGATCTTAGGGATGGGCTTTTTTGTCGGCCAGATTGGGGGCCGGCTGGGGATGCCGCCACTAGTGGGGATGATTCTGGTCGGGATCCTGTTGCAAGAGGTCTTGTCCCCAGAGCTGTTGGCGGCAGCCGGGGATCTGCGCCTAGTGGCCGTCACGATCATCCTCATGAGGGCGGGCCTGGGGCTGGATTGGGAAAAGCTGGCCCAGCAGGGATCCGTGGCCCTGCGGCTGGGGTTTTTGCCGGCAGCCTGTGAGGCGGTGGCAGTGGCGCTCTTGAGCCGCTGGATCCTGGGGCTGGACTGGGGGACGGGGCTGCTTTTGGGCTGCGTGCTCGGGGCGGAGTCGCCGGCGGTGATTGTGCCAGGGATGCTGCGCCTCAAGAGCCTGGGCTGGGGGGTGACCAAAGGGATCCCGGACGCCATTTTGACCGGCAGCGCCCTTTCCGATGTGCTGCTGTTGCTGGGCTTTAGCCTGTTGCTGAGCTTTTTGGGGCAGGGATCTGCCCAGAGCCTTCGCCTGCAGTGGCTGCCGTTCCAGGTGGGGATGGAGATCCTGCTGGGGGTGGCGGTGGGCTACCTGGGGGCGCGGGTTTTGGTGGCCCTCTTGGTACAGCAGAACTGGACTCGCAACAGCACGCAAGAGGTGCTGCTGGCGGCCTGCCTGGCGCTGGGCTTGGTGCTGGCGTCGCAGGTGTGGCCCTATTTTTCCGGCTACCTGGCGGTGATGGCCCTAGGGTTTTTCCTCGTCCAACTGGATGGGCCGCTGGCGCGGCGGCTGCGGCTTGGGTTCGACGCCCTCTGGACGGTGGCGGAGATCGTGCTGTTTGTCCTGCTGGGGGCCTCTTTGGATCTGCAGGTACTGGGATCCCTGCTCTTGCCCGGTTTGCTGCTTTTGACCCTGAGCCTGCTGTTGGGCCGAGGCCTGGGCTGGTGGCTTTCCACCCTGGGGAGCAACTGGAACTGGCGGGAGCGGCTCTTTTTGCTGCCGGGCAACATGGCCAAAGCCACGGTGCAGGCGGCCATCGGCGGCATCCCCTTAGCCCAGGGGATCCCCGGCGGGGAGACAATCCTCGCCCTAGCGGCCCTGTCGATTTTGACCACAGCACCCCTAGGGGCCTGGCTAACCCAGGTTTTTGCCCCTCGCCTATTGGAAAAGGGAGAAGTGGATCCCACCAAGGTGGGCAGCCAGGGTAAGGTGAGCTTCTTGGCCGCTGTGGATACCTCTCCCTTGGCTGAGGCGGTGCTGCGCAAGGCAGCGGATCTGGCGCGGCGGGTGGATGGGGAAGTGATTGTGCTCCATGTTACCGATGAGCCCCAGGGGAAGGGGGTGGAAGCGTTGCGGCAGCTTGCCCAGCGTCTTTTGGCGGATATTCGCCACGAATTTTGCCTGGCTTCTGGCCCCCTGGCGGAGACCATCGTGGATGTGGCCCAGGAGCGGCAGGTTACCGACATAGTCATGGGCAAGCGGGGCCACCGCCCCTGGGAGCAAGTGTTGGTGGGATCCACTTCCCAAGCAGTGTTGGAGACCAGCTCCATTCCGGTGATTTTGGTAGA